>NZ_JBFAET010000012.1:73925-99430 GCF_040642095.1 Streptomyces sp. NPDC020362 | reverse complement strand
CCCCCGGCGACCGCACGCTTCAGGTGACCGCATCCCTCGGGTGACCGCCCCCCAGGCGGCCATGTCCCCCAGGTGACCGAGAATGCCCGCTCTGCGGTCAAGTCGGAAAAAGATTTCAACTGCCCCGAATGCACCAAGATCCCCCGCTAGTCTCTCGTCCTGCCCGAGGAGCGAGAGCCGCACGACCTTGGGCTCTTTGGGGGGAACGTGTTGTTCGTGCATGGCGGGCCGACCACCGCAGTGGTCCGGGGGCCCGCCGGTGAATCGGTCGTCCTGCTCTCCGGCGAGCTGCCCGAGGAGCTCACCGAGAAGGCGGTCTACGACCTGCTGGACCTGGCCGCCGCGATCCTGGACGTGGACGAGCTGGCCCTGTTCCACGCATGCCTGTGCACCCTGCGCGCGGGCGGGCTGCGGGCGGGCCGCCGCATCGAGGTGGAGGGCGCCGTACTGACGGTCTACGAGGGGTGAGGAGGCGGTGCTCCGGCCGGCTGCGCACGCGTGGCCGGCCCAGGGGGGAGGGTGACACCGTCATCGATTCGGCCATCGCGCCGATGCCCCGTACGGGGTCTCGCAGGCGCGGAAAGTGCCCGGAGCCGGACTTGAACCGGCACGCCCGCGAAGGGGCAGCGAGGTTTAAGCTCGCCGTGTCTGCATTCCACCATCCGGGCAGGCCATGGGCTCCGCTTTCGAGTTCCGAGCCTATCGGGACGCATCCCCCGAACAGCGGAACGACGGAGCGATGTTGTCTTATTTTATTGACTTCTGAGCGTGCATCAGCCCGGGAAACGCGCCATCAGCACTTGCCAATAGCCTGGCGTGGCACGGGTGTGCGCGTACGCGGAATGACGGAATTTCACCTACCGAACGAGGGCGCTCCACCTGTTCTCGACGAGACCGGTCTCGGGGTCGCCCGTCCTCCCCAGGTATGACACGGACCGGCTCCGTCCGACCGGAGTCGCCCCTCGGAACGGGAACTGCGGCTGACTTCACGGACGACTTCGGCCGGGACGATGGATCCGTCCCCACGAACCGACGTCGTCCCGACAGGAGCACCTTCCCGTGACCACCACACCCACCGCCGGCCGGACCACGGCCGTGGCCGCACGCGCCACGGAGCTGTCGAAGATCTACGGGCAGGGCGAGACCCGGGTGGTCGCCCTGGACCAGGTCTCCGTCGACTTCCGGCAGGCCGAGTTCACCGCGATCATGGGCCCGTCCGGTTCCGGCAAGTCCACGCTGATGCACTGCGTGGCCGGTCTGGACAGCTTCTCGTCGGGATCCGTGCGGATCGGCGAGACCGAGCTGGGTTCCCTGAAGGACAAGCAGCTCACCAAGTTGCGCCGGGACAAGATCGGCTTCATCTTCCAGGCCTTCAACCTGCTGCCGACGCTGACCGCGCTGGAGAACATCACGCTGCCGATGGACATCGCAGGCCGCAAGGCCGACAAGGCGTGGCTGGACCAGGTGATCCAGATGGTCGGGCTCTCCGGGCGGCTCAGCCACCGGCCCTCCCAGCTGTCCGGCGGCCAGCAGCAGCGGGTCGCCGTCGCCCGTGCGCTCGCCTCCAAGCCCGAGATCATCTTCGGTGACGAGCCGACCGGAAACCTCGACTCGCGCTCCGGCGCCGAGGTGCTGGGCTTCCTGCGCAACTCGGTGCGTGAGCTGGGCCAGACGGTGGTCATGGTGACCCACGACCCGGTGGCGGCAGCGTACGCGGACCGTGTGGTCTTCCTCGCGGACGGCCGGATCGTGGACGAGATATACGGCCCGACGGCCGACTCCGTCCTCGACCTCATGAAGCAGTTCGACGCGAAGGGCCGTACCAGCTGATGTTCCGCACAGCCCTGCGCAACGTCCTCGCGCACAAGGCCCGGCTCCTGATGACCGTGCTCGCCGTCATGCTCGGCGTGGCGTTCGTGTCCGGGACCCTGGTCTTCACCAACACCATCTCCGACGCCTACCAGAAGAGCTCCGCCAAGGGCTTCGACCACGTCGACGTCGCCGTCACGGCCAAGTACCAGGACTCCGAGGGCGACCAGGTCGGCAAGACCCCCGAGCTGACCCAGGCGCTGCTCGACAAGGCCGCGAAGGTCCCGGGCGCGGCTTCCGCGACCGGTGTCGTCACGGGCTTCACCGCGATCGCCGACAAGGACGGCAAGCTGATCGGCGGCGGCTGGCAGTCCGAGGGCGGCAACTACTCGGGCACCAAGGACGCCCGCTACCCGCTGGTGAGCGGCCACGCCCCGCGCGGCAAGGACGAGATCCTCATCGACTCCAAGACCGCGGAGCGCGCCGGCTACAAGGTCGGCGACACCGTCCGCATCTCCGTCAACGGCCCGGTCCTCACCCCGCGCGTCAGCGGCATCTTCACCACCGACGACGGCAACGTGGCCGCCGGCGGCAGCCTCGCCCTGTTCGACACGCCGACCGCACAGGCGCTGTTCGGCAAGAAGGGCGCGTACGACGAGATCGACGTCGAGGCGGCGCCGGGAACCAGCCAGGGCGCGCTCAAGGCCACGCTGGACAAGGCGCTGCCCGCGCACCTGGTGGAGACCACCACCGGCAAGAAGCTCGCCGACGACCAGGCGCAGATGATCTCCTCCTCGATGAGCGGTCTGAAGCAGGCCCTGCTGGTGTTCGCCGGCATCGCCCTGTTCGTCGGCACGTTCATCATCGCCAACACCTTCACCATGCTGGTCGCCCAGCGCACCAAGGAACTGGCCCTGATGCGGGCGGTCGGCGCCTCCCGCCGCCAGGTCACCCGGTCGGTGCTGATCGAGGCGTTCGTGGTGGGCACGGTCGCCGGTGTGACCGGTCTGGTCGCCGGCATCGGCATCGGCGCGGGGCTGCGCAGCCTGCTGGGCTCCTTCGGCGCGGCCATGCCTGACGGACCGCTGGTGATCACGCCGGGCACCGTGGTGGCCGCGCTCGCCGTCGGCATCGTCATCACCGTGCTGGCCGCCTGGCTGCCGGGCCGCCGGGCCGCGAAGATCCCGCCGGTGGCGGCGATGAGCAGCGTGCACGCCCAGGCGACCACCAAGTCGCTGGTGCTGCGCAACACCTTCGGCGCGCTGTTCTCGGCGGCCGGCGTCGCGGTGGTCCTCGCGGCCACGTCGATGGACACCGACTCGGCCCAGGGCCCGATGGGTCTCGGCGCGGTCCTGCTCATCATCGGCGTGTTCATCCTGACCCCGCTGCTGTCCCGCCCGCTGATCGCGGCCGCCGCCCCGGTGCTGCGCGTGTTCGGTGTCTCGGGCAAGCTGGCCCGCCAGAACTCGGTGCGCAACCCGCGCCGTACGGCGGCCACGGCCTCCGCGCTGATGATCGGCCTGACCCTGATCACCGGCATGACGGTGATGGCGGGCAGCCTGCAGACGGCGATCGACAAGATGGCCAGCTCCGCGGTCCGCGCGGACTACGTCGTCTCGATGGCCAACCGCTCGCCGCTCTCCCCCAAGGTCGCGACGGAGCTCGCCGCCGTCGACGGGGTCACCGCCAGCAGCCCGCTGCGCAACGCGGAGTCCCGCATCGACGGCAGGACCGAGTTCCTGACCGGCGTCAACGGCCCGGTGATCGGCAAGCTGACGGACCTCAAGGTGCAGGACGGGCAGTTCAAGGTCGACCGTACGCACGTCGTCGTGGACAAGGAGCGGGCCAAGGAGTACGGCTGGCGGGCCGGGTCCGGGTTCACCGCGCACTACGAGGACGGGAAGGCGCAGAAGCTGACCGTCGCGGGGATCTACGAGGGCAACGAACTGCTCAACGGGATCATCGTCGACAACAGTGCCGTCACCCCGCACCTGAAGGACCCGGCCGACATGCAGGTCATGGTCAAGACGGCGGACGGCGCCTCCGGGGCGGTCAAGGACAAGCTGGAGAAGGCCCTCGGGAACAACCCGGCGATCAAGGTCCAGGACAAGCAGGACATCTCCAACGGCATCGCGAAGATGTTCACGACGATGCTGAACATGCTCTACGGCCTGCTCGGCATGGCGGTGATCGTCGCGGTCCTCGGCGTCATCAACACCCTGGCCATGTCGGTCTTCGAGCGCTCGCAGGAGATCGGGATGCTGCGCGCGATCGGCCTGGACCGCAAGGCGGTCAAGCGGATGGTCCGTCTGGAGTCCCTGGTGATCTCCCTGTTCGGCGGTGTGCTCGGCATCGGCCTGGGCGTGTTCTTCGGCTGGGCGGCCGGTGAGCTGCTGGGCACCAAGATGCCGACGTACGAACTGGTGCTGCCCTGGGGCCGGATGACGGTCTTCCTGTTGCTGGCGGCGGCGGTCGGCGTGCTGGCCGCGCTGTGGCCGGCCCGGCGCGCGGCCCGGCTGAACATGCTGGCGGCGATCAAGGCCGAGTAGCGCCACGGTGACAAAGGCCATGGTGACAAAGGGGCCCCGCTCTGCTCGCGCAGGGCGGGGCCCCTGCCGTCTCAGCCGTGCCAGGTGCGGGGGCGCAGCGGCAGGCCGGAGGCGCCCGACTCGGGGGTGCGGACGGCCAGCACCTGGTTGACGCCGATGCGGTTGTGCTCGAAGGCGAGCGCGCAGGCGGCCATGTACAGGCGCCAGACGCGGGCGCGGCCGGGGCTGGTGAGGCGCACGGCGCGGCCCCAGTCGGCCTCCAGGCCGGCGACCCAGTGGCGCAGGGTCCGGGCGTAGTGCTCGCGGATCGACTCCACGTCCCGGACCTCGAAGCCCGCGCGCTCCAGCTGGGTGACGGTGGTGCCGACGGGGGCGAGTTCGCCGTCGGGGAAGACGTAGGCGTCGATGAACCGGTCGGCCTCGTAGGCCGATTCGTCGCACTGGGGGCGGCGGGCGATCTGGTGGTTGAGCAGCCGTCCGCCGGGTTTCAGCAGGGCATACAGGACGCTCGCGTACTCCAGGTAGCGTTCGGCGCCGACGTGCTCGGCCATACCGATGGAGGAGATCGCGTCGTAGGGGCCGTCCACGACGTCCCGGTAGTCCTGGACCCTGATCTCGACCCGGTCGGCCAGGCCCTCGTCGGCGACGCGCTTGCGGGCGTAGACGGCCTGCTCCTGGGAGAGGGTGATGCCGACGACGCTCACGCCGTGCTCACGGGCCGCGTGCAGGGCCATCGAGCCCCAGCCGCAGCCGACGTCCAGCAGTCGCCGGCCGGGCGTCAGGCCGAGCTTGAGGCAGACCAGTTCGAGCTTGTCGCGCTGGGCCGACTCCAGGGTCTCGTCCTTTTCGACGGCCCCCCAGTACGCGCACGAGTAGACCATCGACGGGCCGAGGACGATCTCGTAGAAGTCGTTGCCGACGTCGTAGTGGTGGCTGATCGCCCGCTTGTCGCTGTGCCGGGTGTGCAGATGGCGGCGCCTGCGGACCTCCTCGCGCGGCGGGGCCGGCGGGATCGGCGGTCCCACGAGCCTCAGCAGCTCGCGGGCGGCGGCCCGTACCTCCGGGTCGCGCACGGCCTGGACGAGGCCGCGGGCGTCGTCCCCGCGCTCCCAGACCAGTCCGGCCATGGCGTCGAGCGCGGTGTACAGGTCGCCCTCGATCTCCAGGTCCCCGGAGACCCAGGCGCGGGCCAGGCCCAGCTCGCCCGGTTTGAACAGCAGTCGGCGCAGGGCGCGGCGGTTGCGGATGACGAGGGCCGGGGCTCCCGGCGGCCCGGCCTGGGAACCGTCCCAGGCGCGGATCCGCAGCGGGAGCGGCACTCCCAGCATCTGCTCGGCAACCCTTGTCAGCCGCGACGCGGCGTCGGCCATGGCGCACACCTCCAAGACGACGATCCCGGATGTCCGTTCACCACGTAAACACCGACGGTCGCCCGGCGCAGTCCCGCAAAGGGGTTGTGGCGCATCTTTTTTTCCGCCGCGGCGCAAAGGGGCCACGACGGTGGATTCCGGCAGTGCCGGACCGGCCGTCGCCAGTCGGGCGGATGCCCGGGGCGCCGAGGGGTCCCCGCAACGCCGAAGGACCCCCTGCACCACGGATGGCAGGAGGTCCTTCGGGTGGATCAGCGACCGGCGAAGGTCAGGAGGCCTTGGCCTTCTCGGTCTTGCTCGCCGCGGCGACCGGCGCCGGCTTGGCGGCCTCGTAGAACTCCTCGCGGGGGTTCTCCATGGCGCCGAGCGAGACGACCTCGCGCTTGAGGAACATGCCGAGCGTCCAGTCGGCGAAGACGCGGATCTTGCGGTTCCAGGTCGGCATCGCCATACCGTGGTAGCCACGGTGCATGTACCAGGCGAGGCGGCCCTTGAGCTTGATCTTCATCTTGCCCATGACGATCATCGCGACGCCCTTGTGCAGGCCGAGACCGGCGACCGCACCCTTGTTGGCGTGGCTGTAGTCCTTCTGCGGGAAGCCCCGCATGCCGGAGACCACGTTGTCGCCGAGCACCTTGGCCTGGCGCAGCGCGTGCTGGGCGTTCGGCGGGCACCAGGCGTTCTCGACGCCGGCCTTGCGGGCGGCGACGTCCGGCACCTGGGCGTTGTCGCCGGCGGCCCAGATGTAGTCCGTGCCCTGGACCTGGAGGGTGGGCGCGCAGTCGACGTGGCCGCGCGGACCCAGCGGGAGGCCGAAGCGGGACAGCGCCGGGTTGGGCTTGACGCCGGCCGTCCAGACGATCGTGTTGGAGTCGACCTCGAGGCCGTTCTTCAGCACGACGTGACCGTCGACGCAGGAGTCCATCGAGGTGGAGAGGTAGATCTCCACACCGCGGCTCTCCAGGTGCTCCTTGCCGTACTGGCCGAGCTTGGGGCCGACCTCGGGGAGGATCTTGTCGGCGGCGTCGACGAGGACGAAGCGCATGTCCTCACGGGACACGTTCTTGTAGTACTTGGCCGCGTCGCGGGCCATGTCCTCGACCTCGCCGATGGTCTCCGCACCCGCGAAGCCACCGCCGATGAAGACGAAGGTGAGCGCCTTGCGGCGGATCTCGTCGTCGGTCGTGGAGTCGGCCTTGTCCAGCTGCTCGAGGACATGGTTGCGCAGGCCGATGGACTCCTCGATGCCCTTCATGCCGATGCCCTGCTCGGCGAGGCCGGGGATCGGGAAGGTGCGGGAGACCGCGCCCATCGCGATGACCAGGTAGTCGAAGGGCAGCTCGTACGCCTCGCCCACCAGCGGGGCGATCGTGGCGACCTTGCGGTCCTGGTCGATGGTGGTGACCCGGCCGGTGAGGACCTCCGCCTTCGGCAGCACGCGTCGCAGCGGGACGACGACGTGGCGAGGGGAGATGCTGCCGGCGGCGGCTTCGGGGAGGAAGGGCTGGTAGGTCATGTACGACCGGGGGTCGACGACCGTGACGGTCGCCTCGCCGTAGCGCATCTTCTTGAGAATGCGCCGAGCTGCGTACAGGCCTACGTACCCACCGCCTACTACGAGGATCCTGGGACGCTCCGTGGTGCTCATGCCATCGAGTATCCACCCGCCTCGGCAGGGGTGCTCGTGCGCCCCTTCACAAGGTCCGACAGGGCCTGTGCTAAACTCCGCGGCCCGCGTGACGCAGGTCATGGTGGCAAAGGGGAACCCGCGGGCGGTCTGACCCGTTGTCAAGGCCGCGTGAGCTGCCTCTCTGGGTGACCGGGGTGCTCGTGAGCATCTCGCAACACCCCCGGAGCAACCCCTTCCGAACCCCTCTCCCGCCTGCCGTCTGAACATGTTCAAACGACTCGGCGGCCCCCGGAAGGGCCAACCGGCCCCGTTTCACGGCCCCGCACGACCAAATTCCTTGTGAAGAACTTCACGAACTTTTCCGACCGGCCGTCACCGAGGGGCCCCTGAGGGCCCCTCAGCCCCGCTCAGACGTTATCCGACCTGCTCAGCCGACGGCTACCAGCCAGTAACAAAAGAGAGCTACGCCACCGACCACGCGATGCCGTCGAGGATGTCGTGCTCGCTGACGACGACCTCCTCGGCCCCGGTGCGCTCCATGATCGCGAGCAGCACCAGGGCGCCCGCACCGATGACGTCGACACGACCCGGGTGCATGGACGGGATCGCCGCACGCTCGGCGTGCGTGGAGCGCAGCAGCCGCTCGGTGATCTCACGGACGCGCTCGCGCGAGATGCGCGAGTGGTGGATGCGCCCGGAGTCGTACTCGGGCAGGTCCTGGGCGATCGCGGACACGGTGGTCACCGAGCCGGCGAGGCCGACCAGGGTGCGCGCCCCGCGCAGCGGGACCGTCTCCTCGGCGAGGTCCAGGGCGGCCTCGATGTCGGCCCTCATGGCGGCGATCTGCTCCTCGGTGGGCGGGTCGCTCACCTTGCCGTCGGCCACCAGGTGCCGTTCGGTCATCCGCACGCAGCCGACGTCCACGGACCGCGCGGATCGCACCCGGTCTTCGCCGACGACGAACTCGGTGGAGCCGCCGCCGATGTCCACCACCAGGTAGGGCCTGGCGACATCGTCGCGGCCCGTGAGTTCCTTCGTCGCCCCGGTGAAGGAGAACTCGGCCTCCTCGTCGCCGGTGATGACCTCGGGCTCGACGCCCAGGATGTCCACGACACCGCGCACGAACTCGTCCCGGTTCTCCGCGTCCCGGGAGGCGGAGGTGGCGACGAACCGCACCGTCGTGGCGCCCAGTTCGCGGACGACGTCCGCGTACTCACGGCACGCCGCGAAGGTCCGCTCCAGCGCCTCGGGCGCCAGCCGGCCGGTGCGGTCCACGTCCTGGCCGAGCCGCACGATCGTCATGCGCCGGTCCAGCTCCAGCAGCTCGCCGGTGGCCGGGTTGAGGTCCGCGACGAGGAGCCGGATGGAGTTCGTGCCGCAGTCGACGGAGGCGACGCGGGTGAACCCCTCGGCGAGCAGGGGCCGGTACGCGAAGAAGCCGCTGCGGACCTCGGCGGGGTCGAACACCGCGCCCTGCTCGCCCGGGTGCTCGTCCGCCGGATCGGGCGCCTCGAGCGGCTGCACGCACGGACCCTTGCGCCACCACTCCGGCAGCAAGGCGATCGCCTCGTCGCCGAGGGGGTTCACACCCGGTCCCGCGGCCAGCGAGTGGCCCACGAGGACGTGCAGGCACTTGACGCGGTCCGGCATGCCGCCCGCGCTCGGGAAGCCCTCCAGGACCTCGATCTCGTCCCGGCGACGGATGTAGTCCTCGTGCGCGGCCCGGTAGGCGGCGGCCAGCTCGGGATCGCTCTGCAGCCGCTCGGTCATCTCCTTCATGACGCCGTTCGCCTCCAGCGTGCCGATCGCGGACGCCGCGCGCGGGCACGTCAGGTAGTACGTCGTCGGGAAGGGCGTGCCGTCCGGCAGCCGCGGGGCCGTCTCCACGACGTCCGGCTGCCCGCACGGGCACCGGTGCGCGATCGCCCTCAGCCCGCGCGGCGGACGCCCGAGCTGCTGCTTGAAGGCCTCGACGTCCGCGTCGGTCGGCTCGGTACGCGGAGTGGGCGGCGGAGGCGTTTCCATGACTGTCTTCAGCTGTCTTTCTGTCGGTTCACTGGTCGGAGGCGTCGGACTTGTCGACGCCGTCCCAGACGTTCGCGTACCAGGGCCGGTGGGCGGCCCCGAGGCCGGCGCGGGACTGCTTGGCCGCGCCCGGGTCGATCACGGTGTACCCGGTCTCACCGGGCATCACATAGTGCAGCCGGCGCCGGATCTGCTGCTCGGCATAGGCGTCGTCCTGCCAGCGCGCCTTGAGGTCGCGCAGCTGCTCGACGCGCTCGCGGGCCTGCCGCTGCTGCCGTTGGACGTCGGCGATCTCGGCGCGCTGGGAGACGTACTGGCGCATGGGATAGGCGAGGGCGACGATCAGCGTGCACAGCACCAGCGCGAGCAGGGCGGCCCGGCCGGTGAGCCGGGAGCGGCGGGCCTGTCGCTTGGTCTGGGAGCGGTAGACCCGGGCCGCGGTCTGCTCGCCGAGCAGCCTGAGCCTGGTCGCGGTGGAGAACCGGTCCCGGCCGGTCATGACAGCTCACCTCGCATCATCGCTCCGGCCACCCGCTATCGGCCGGGGGTCCGGGGGGTGCCCCCGGGACAGCACAGCACGGCCATCTTCCCCGCCTCCCGTCAACACGCGCGTACGTCCCCGACACGGTACGGGACCGGGTACGGGGACGTACGTACGACTGGCTGGGACTTGGCCCGGGAGGGGTCAGCCCTTGAAGCGCGGGAAGGCGCTGCGGCCCGCGTACACCGCGGCGTCGTCGAGGATCTCCTCGATGCGCAGCAGCTGGTTGTACTTGGCGACGCGCTCGGAGCGGGCCGGGGCGCCGGTCTTGATCTGGCCGCAGTTGGTGGCGACGGCCAGGTCGGCGATGGTGACGTCCTCGGTCTCGCCGGAGCGGTGGGACATCATGCACTTGAAGCCGTTGCGCTGGGCCAGCTCGACGGCGTCCAGGGTCTCGGTCAGCGAGCCGATCTGGTTGACCTTGACCAGCAGGGCGTTGGCGGTGCCCTCCTCGATACCGCGGGCCAGGCGCTCCGGGTTGGTGACGAAGAGGTCGTCGCCGACCAGCTGGACCTTGTCGCCGAGCTTGTCGGTGATGACCTTCCAGCCGGCCCAGTCGTCCTCGAACAGCGGGTCCTCGATGGAGACCAGCGGGTAGGCCGCCACCAGCTCCTCGTAGTACTCCGTCATCTCGGCGGCGGAGCGCTCCTTGCCCTCGAAGACGTACTTGCCCTCCTTGTAGAACTCGGAGGCGGCGACGTCGAGCGCCAGGGCGATCTGCTCGCCGGGGACGTACCCGGCCTGCTTGACGGCCTCCAGGATGAGGTCGAGGGCCTCACGGTTGGAGCCGAGGTTCGGGGCGAAGCCGCCCTCGTCGCCGAGGCCGGTGGACAGGCCCTTGGACTTCAGGACGGACTTGAGGGTGTGGTAGACCTCGGTGCCCCAGCGCAGGGCCTCGGAGAAGGACTCCGCGCCGATCGGGGCGATCATGAACTCCTGGATGTCCACGTTGGAGTCGGCGTGCGAGCCGCCGTTCAGGATGTTCATCATCGGCACCGGCAGCAGGTGCGCGTTCGGGCCGCCCAGGTAGCGGAAGAGCGGGAGGTCGCTGGCCTCGGAGGCGGCGTGGGCGACGGCGAGGGAGACGCCGAGGATGGCGTTGGCGCCGAGGGAACCCTTGTTGTCGGTGGCGTCCAGGTCGAACATGGCCTGGTCGATCAGGCGCTGCTCGGTGGCGTCGTAGCCGACCAGCTCCGGGCCGATCTGCTCGATGACGGCGAGGACGGCCTTCTCGACGCCCTTGCCCTGGTAGCGGTTCGGGTCACCGTCGCGCAGCTCGATGGCCTCGAAGGCGCCGGTGGAGGCGCCGGACGGAACGGCGGCACGACCCGTGCTGCCGTCGTCGAGGCCGACCTCGACCTCGACCGTGGGGTTGCCTCGGGAGTCCAGGATTTCCCGGGCTACGACGACGTCGATGGACGGCACGAGCATCTCCTTCATGGATGTGACGCTGGTTGTGCGGGGCGGGTGCGCCTTGCGACTAGAGCCTAACCGTCCCGGGCCCGTCGGCCACCGACCGACCGTCCCGTGGACAGGGAGACCGTACCCATTGTTCACGTCCGGAACAAAGGGGCTTCCGGATGAGGCCCGGCTGAAGAGTGGGGAAACAGGGCGGGAAAGCAGGGCGGGGAAACAAACAACCCCGCCCCGGCGCGTACGGGGGAACACGCGCCGGGGCGGGGAGCCCGTGGGGACGGGGGGATGACCCTCACGAGGCCTTCAGAGTGGGGGCGGGCCTTGTGAGAGCGCTGTGGTTCCGGTGGGAGCCAGGTGTCACTTCAGGTGCAGCTGCTGGCCCGGGTAGATGAGGTTGGCGTCCTCGACGATGTCCTTGTTCAGCTCGAACAGCTTCTTCCAGCCGCCCTTGACGCCGTGCTTCTCGGCGATGGTGCTGAGGGTGTCACCCTTGACGACCTTGTACTCGCCGTCGCCCTTCTTGACCTTCTTGCCGGTCGGGGTGGTGACGGTCTTGCTCGGGGCCGGACGCTCGGCCGAGCGGGAGGCGGCCTGCGTGTCGGTGGAGCGGGTGGTCGGCGCGGTGGTCTTCGCCGGGGCGCTCTTGGGCGCGGCGGTGGGGGCGGAGCCGCTGTAGGGGGTGCCGGACAGGCCCGTGCCGCACACCGGCCAGGCGCCCTTGCCCTGGGCGGCGAGGACCTTCTCGGCGACGGTGATCTGCTGCGCCTTGGTGGCCTGGTTGGCCTGCGCGGCGTAGGCGGTGCCGCCGTACGCGGCCCAGGTGGAGGCGGAGAACTGCAGGCCGCCGTAGTAGCCGTTACCGGTGTTGATGGCCCAGTTGCCGCCGGACTCGCACTGGGCGACCGCGTCCCACTCGGAGCCGGTGGCGGCGGAGGCGTTGCCGGCCGCCATCAGCGGGGCGGCGACGACGGCACCGGTGACACCGGCGAGCGCGATGGCCCGGGTGGCCTTGGACGGACGACGGTGCTTGCCCTTGCCGGAAAACAGCATGGATCGATCCCCTCACCGACGCCTGCGAGGTGAGCTGTCGGGTTCGGGCCGGTTGAGTTGCCCGGCCGCACCTCCTGGGGAGGCGCGGCTTCACCCCTAGCCGGATCCAGCCTCAACTGCTGGCCCCGGCACTTACCTTGGGTCCCCCGCTCCTGCCTACGGCGCATGACGCGACGACTGTTCCCGGGCAACCGCTGGCAGGACTCGGCGTTGCGAGTGCCGGGGCTCGTGGTGACGAGCGGCCTTGACCGTAGACATGCGCCCGGCGGAATTTCAAAGACGATCAGGGCTTCTGAGACTCATCCCACACTTTCGCCAAAACGGACATTCGGCGTGAAGCGGGGCGTCAACTCCCGCTACTTTCCACCCTTTTCCGCACCGATATTCAGGGTCTGACCGGGGGTGATGTCGTTCGGGTCGGCGCCGACGACCTTCTTGTTCCCGGCGTACAGGGCGCGCCATCCGCCGTCGACGTCAAGGGAGTCGGCGATGGAGACGAGGGTGTCGCCGTCGCGGACGGTGTAGGTGCTCGCGTCGCGGGAGGCATGGCGGCCGGGCGAGGCGGCGTTCTGGCCGTTTGCCGCGCTTTCGTCCGCACTCCCGCCGCGGTGACGCCCGCCGCTGCTGAGCGAGCCGGTGTCGACGAGGCTCCAAGAGCCGTCACTCTGGGCGGAATTGTCCGAGTCTTCCGTGGTGGGGTCCGCGGTGGGCGACTCGTTTTCCTGCCGGCCCCCGGAGCCCGGCGAGGAGGATTTGTCGGACTTGGGGGTTTCATCGGCCTTGTCGGAGCGATGAGAACCGGTGTGCTTACTCGCGCTCGGTGACGGCTTGGCGGCCACATCCGAGGAGGAGTCGGACGAAGACGACGAGTCCGACAGGCCGGATGAGTCGGATGTATCGGTGGAGTCGGACGAGTCCTTGTGCCCGGAGGAGTGACCGGAACCCTGCGAGTCCGAGCCCTGCGCATCGGAGCCCTGCGCGTCCGAGCCCTGCGCGTCGGAGTCACCGAGGCCCGTGTCGACGTCCACGGAGCCGGAGTTCGAGGTCAGGCCGGAGAGCAGGGCGCAGGTGGCCCAGGGGGTGGTGCCCTGGTCGGCGAGGATCTTCTCGGCGACGGCGATCTGCTGCGAACGGCTGGCCTGGTCGGCGCTGTAGGCGTACTCCGAGCCGCCGTATTTGTTCCAGTCGTCCTGGGATATCTGCAGGCCGCCGTAGTACCCGTTGCCGGTGTCCGCGCTCCAGGAACCCCCGCTCTCGCACTGGGCCACCTTGTCCCATGTGGTGCCGTCGGCCGCGTTGGCGCTCGCGGCACCGAGGAGCGGGATGGCGATGGCGGAGCCGGTCACTCCGGCCGCGACGAGGAGAGCCGGAGCCTGACGGGGGCGACGGTGACGACCGTTCCCGGTGAGCATGCGGAAGCCTTTCGTGCGACAACGGGGCCGGCGTGACGGGTGAAGCGGGGTGTCACGCTGATGGGTGAACGTATCGGCAGACGATCACTTGTCACAAGTTAATGCCGCGCAGATCACGTGAAGATCACAGAATTGAGGTCTGCCGTACGCGCCCGGGCGGGTGTGCTCACGGCACGGGCGTGAACTCCACGGGCAGCGTGCGCAGGCCGCGCATGATGAGTCCGCCGCGCCAGCGCAGCTCGGCCGGATCGGCCGCGAGCCGCAGGTCGGGCAGACGGGTGAGGAGGGTGGCGAGGGCGGCCTGGCCTTCCAGCCGGGCGAGGGGAGCGCCGAGGCAGTAGTGGATGCCGTGGCCGTACCCGAGGTGCTGGTTGTCCCGGCGGGACAGGTCCAGCACATCCGGATCGGCGAACCGCTCGGGGTCGCGGTCTGCGGCGGCGAGGACGACGAGCACCGGGTCCCCGGCGGCGATGTCCTGGCCGCCGACGGTGAGCGGCCGGGTGCCGAACCGCCAGGTGGCCAGCTCCACGGGTCCGTCGTACCGCAGGAGTTCCTCGACACCGGTCTCCAGGAGGTCCCTCTCCCCGGCGGCCAGGGACGTCTGCAGCCGACGCCGCTGCTCGGGGTGGGTGAGCAGGGCGTAGGTGCCGTTGCCGATGAGGTTGACGGTCGTCTCGAAGCCGGCGAAGAGAAGGATGAAGGCCATGGCGGCGGCCTCGTTCTCGGTGAGGTGCTCGCCGTGGTCGGAGGCCCGGATGAGCCCGGAGATCAGGTCCTCGCCGGGCGCGGGCTCGGCGGGCAGCGCCTCGCGCTTGCGGTGGATGAGGTCGGCGAGATAGCCGCGCATCTTCTTCACGGACCGCGCGACCCCGCCCCTCGGCCCTCCCCCGTGCCGGATCATCATGCCCGCCCAGTCCCGGAAGTCGTCCTGGTCCTCGCGCGGGACGCCGAGCATGTCGCAGATGGCGTAGATGGGCAGGGGGAAGGCGAACTCGTGGATGAGGTCGGCGGAGCCCGTCGCGGCGAACCCGTCGATGAGGCGGTCGGTCAGCTCCTGCACCCGGGGCGCGAACTCGGCGACACGGCGGGGCGTGAACGCCTTGCTGACCAGGCGGCGCAGGCGGGTGTGGTCCGGCGGGTCGATGTTGAGCAGGTGCGTCATCAGCTCGGCCTTGCGCTCACCGGGGATGCCGGTCTTCCCCTTGGCGTGCTCGGGCTCGTCGTGGTGCGCGGGATTCTTGCTCAGCCGCTGGTCGGCAAGAGCCTGCTTGGCATCGGCGTACCGCGTGACCAGCCAGGCCTCCACCCCGCTGGGCAGCCGTGTCCGGTGCACGGGTGCGTGCTCGCGCAGCCAGGCGTAGGCGGGGTAGGGGTCGGCGGCGAACTCCCAGGTGAAGAGGTCGGGGGCCGTCGGGGGGTGGGGCTGGTCCATCACTCCTTGACCGTATCCGGCTTTTCGCCGGAGTCCGCTTCGCTCCTCCCGCCCGCTTCGGGCGCTCCTTCCGTCGCCCGGATCGCATCCCGGTACGCCCGCGCCACTGCCCGCAGGGCCGCCTCCGGATCCACTCCCTGTGCCTCGGCCCGTACCGCGAGCGCCAGCAGCTCGTAGCCGATGCCTTCGCCCTGGGGCAGGGGCACGTCCAGCTCCGCGGTTCGGGCACGGGAGGCGAGCTTGGCGGCGAGGGCGAGGCCGGGCTGGCCGAGGGGAACGCCCTCGGTCACCGAAGTGCGCTGCTTCTCCTCGGCCTTGGTGCGCAGCCAGTGCTCCTTGACGTCCTCCGGGGTCTCGGCCTTCTCGTCGCCGAAGACGTGCGGGTGGCGGTGGATGAGTTTGGCGACGATGCCGCCGGCCACGTCGTCGACGGAGAACGGCGCGTCCGGGTCCTCCTCGGCGATGCGGGAGTGGAAGACGACCTGGAGCAGGACGTCGCCCAGCTCCTCCCGCAGTTCCTCGCGGTCGCCGGCCTCGATCGCCTCGACCAGCTCGTACGCCTCCTCGATGCCGTACTTCGCCAGTCCCTGGTGGGTCTGGCGGGACGACCAGGGGCATTCGACGCGGATGCGGTCCATGACCTGGACGAGGTCGAGGAGGCGGGCGCCGGGCAGGTCGTAGGAGGCGGGGAGCAGCTCCAGGTCGGGCATGTGGACGCGGCCGCTGCCGGCCAGGCGGGCCAGGCCGTCGGTGAGGGCGGGCTCTCCCTCGCCCGTGGCCACGACCACCACCGTCCGTCCGCCGGCGCAGGTGTCGACCAGCTCCTGGGCGGTGGGGGACGCCTCCGCCACGGATATCCCGGCCTCGCGCAGATACGGCAGCTGCGGATGCGCGCCGTCCGCGCACAGCACGGCGTCGGCGGTGCGCAGCGCCTGCCAGGCGGGCCAGGACAGCAGGCCGGGCGCGACGCGGTGGCTCGTGGTGAGCAGGACGATGCGGCCGGGGGCGGCTTCGGGGCTGGTTTCGTTCACGCTCCGAACGTAACTCACGGCGCGGAGGCGGGGGCTCGGTTGTCCACAGGGCCGGGCAGGTCCTGTGATCGTATGACCGATGGTCCGGCCCGGCTCGGCTCAGCCCGGCTCAACCCGAATCGGCTCAGCCCGGCTCAACCCGAATCGGCTCAGCCCGGCCCGGCCCGGCTCGGCCCAGCCCGGCTCGGCCTGACTCGGTCCGGCCCGGCTCGTTTCCGGTCCGTTCCCTCGCCCCGCCGCCTGCCGGGTGCCGGGTGCCTGCGCCGGCTGCCTACGCCGGCTGCTGCTGCGTCCCGGTCGTCACCTCACGCACCCACGGCGTCTTCGCGTCCACGCGGCTGCTCTTCTGCACGTCCCAGGAGCCGTAGCGGGGGTTGAGGTCGATGTGGAGTTCCCCGGAGGCCTGGGACAGGGCCTTCCAGAAGGCGGGCTGCGTGGTGTCGGTGCCGAGCTTCGAGGCGAGCTTCTGCGCCTCGATCTGGAGGCGGAGGTTGTCGTCCAGGCGCCGGGGCGCGATGCCGTACTTCTGCAGCCAGGCCGTCTGGAGCCCCTTGGTGCCGCCGGCCTGCTGCTCCAGGCCGGCGCGCATCTCCATCACCTCCTTGCGGGTGACGGAGATGCCCGCGTCCTGCGCGGCGCGGTGCAGCACCCGGTCGAGCACCATGTTGTGCAGGGTGTCGCGGGTCAGGCCGGACGTGGAGGAGAGGACCTGCTGGTACTGGGTCTCGTCGGGCACCGCGGCGCGCTGGGCCTTGCGCACCTCGTCGACCCTGTTCTCCAGCTGGGCGACGGTGATCCGCTGCCCTCCGACGACGGCCGCGGCGCCCGCGTGCGCAGTGTTTCCGCAGGCCGTGAGGAGGGGTGCCGCGGCGGCGATCGCGGCGGACAGGACGAGCGCGGTGCGACGGCGGCGGTGCAAGGAAACCTCCTGAGGAGATTGTGCGACGGAGCACAAAGTCTTGCGGTGATCGATGGTAGGCAGCGGCCAAGCTCTGGCCAACCCATTCGACCAACGATTCCTCGGGTGTTCTGGTACCGCCTCGCCGCCCCGGTCGCTCAGCTCCCCTCGTTCACCGCCCGCTCGACGGCCGCCGCCTCGTTCGCGCGCAGCCCGTCGCCGACGGCGACCGTGGTGACGTTCCTGCCCTTGCTGCCGCCGCCGACCAGCAAGAAGCCGACCTTGCCGTACTGCGGTGCCGTCCGGGCCGCCGTGACCTCGGGCCGGCCGTCGGCCAGTACGACGTCACAGGAGCGCTGCAGCCTCCCGTTGAGGAACGGCCGTGTGTTGCCGACGCTCTGCTCGCCGGGCACCTGGTCGTAGCTGACCCGGGCGTGGGTCGTGCGGGAGGCGTCCTGCATGCCCTGCCGGACGTCGGCGGCGGTGCTGCCCTTGATGCCGTCCTTGCCGGTGAGCGGGCAGGCGTCGGTCTCGGTGTAGTGCCGGGCGCGGGTGTCGGGAACCGGCGGCCGGTCGTCGTGCCGGAAGAGCAGGGCGCCGGTCACCACGAGCGCGCCGACGACGGCGAGGGCACCCGCCGCGGCTGCCCGTGGCCCGGTGCCGGTGCCGGTCAGCCGGTGATGGCGACGGGCGCGTCCCACGCGTCGCGGTCGACGGTGAGGGTGACACCGCCGTGCGACTCCTTGCTGTTCACCATGTACTGGTGGGCACGGCTGTGGTTGGTGAACCGGCTCGATCCCCAGGGCCAGTCCGTCGTGGTGGTGTTCTTGCTGTCCCAGAGGGCGTACCAGAGGTTGCCGGGCAGGTCGGTCCTGTCACTCGCGGTGGCGACGGCCTTGGCACTGGAGCTGGTGAAGCCGTAGAAACCGGCCCGGTACGTCTTGGCGTGCAACTGCTTGTCGAAGGCACGGACGTAGGCGAGCACGGCGTCGTTGCACGACTTGTTCGTGGTGTCGTACGCCTCCATGTCGAGGTAGACCGCGCTGCCGGCCTTCATGCCGAGCGCGGCTGCCTTCGCGACCGCGTCGTTGGCGTCGCTGGTGCCGAGGGAGGAGGCGGTGGCGGCGGTGAGCTTCTCCGGGTTGGAGCTGTTCTGGCACGGCGGCTGGGCACCGACGTAGAGCGGTATGAGCTTCCAGCCGAGGGAGCTGACCGACTTCACCCAGGAGGCGGTGAGGTTGGGCTGGTTGCAGCCGCGGTTCTTGCCGCCGACGTAGACGGCCGCGGCGCCGTAGAACCCGGTGTGCCAGGCCTTCATGGCGGACAGCGAGGGCGCGGTGCAGGTGTCGAAGGCGCGGCCCGTGAACGTCTGCTGGGCCGGCCAGGTGGTGGCAGCCATCGAGGTCTGCGCGGCGATCCCGGCGCCCGTGACGACAGCGGCCCCGGCCACCGCCCACGTGACGTACCTGCGCCTCTTCGACTGCCGGTGCTCGGCCATCCCCACCCCTTGTCCTGACGGCACGCGTGCTCACGTGCGCGCGTGCGTGTGGAGCGGCGTACGACGGCGGTCGGGCGGCGTACGTCCGCTGGAAAACGTTGCTGGGCCCCCTGATTCGGCGCGCGTGGCCGTCTGCCGACGCATCCCCCGGCGCCCTTGAGCGGATCGCAAAGTAGCCGATGCGACTCCCGCGAACGGGAAAGGAAGACCCATGACTGTCACACGCTTCCCTCAAGCAACAGCAAAAACATCCGTGCCGTGGGTGACAGAAGCGGGCGCCCGGGACACCCTGGCCGATTTGACCGGCCGTTGATCATGCCTTGACCTGTCCATGATCTGTGAAACCGCTGTACGTCGTGGGGCCGCTCGCCCCTTGACTCCTGTACCTCAGCAGAAGGACTCAGATGCGCATCCCGTCCCACGCAGCCCGTGCCGCCCGTGCCCTCGCCGTGGCCGCGCTCCCGCTGGCCCTGGCGGCCTGTGGCACCCACGGGTCCGCGTCGGCCACGGCGCCGACGTCCCCGTCCCCCGCGAAGGACCCGAACGCCGGTCTGTTCACCGGCACCCAGCTGAAGAAGGCGCTCGCCCCGGCGTCGTTCTTCGCCTCCGGCTTCGCGGTCGACCCGAGCGCGGCCCGGGACACCGGCGACACGTACACACCCCCGTCGTCGGCGCCCGCCGCCGAGCCGGACTGCACGAAGCTGAACGGCACGGGCTGGATCGAGATCACCGGGATCTCCGGGGTGTCCTTCGCGCAGAACGACTACGTCCGCAAGAACACCTCCGAGGACATCGGCCAGGAGATCGACGCCTACCGGGGCACGACGGCGGCGGACGTCGTCAAGGCCGTGGCGAAGAAGGCCGCGGCGTGCACGGGCTTCACCGACTCCGACACCCACTCGAAGGTGAAGGTCACCGGCGCGACGACCCCGGCACTGGGCGACGCGGCCTACACGGTCACCCTGACCGACCCCGCCTGGGAGAACGGCACGACACTCGTCGCCGCCCGGGTCGGCACGAACGTCGTCAGCGTCCTGTCGACGGACGGCCACGACAACGGGGCGGCGACGGCGAAGAAACTGACGGAGCGGATCGTGGCGTCCCTGAAGGCGGCGTCCGCGCAGAAGAAGTCGTGACAGGGGGCTTCGCGCGCCCGCGGTGACCTACTCTTTCCCCCTGTGCTGCCGTGGGGGGTAGAGATGGACAAGCGTCTGGAGGCCGGCTGGTTCCAGCGGATCGCCTGGTCGTTCCTGGTGTGGGGCTCGCTGGGCCTGCTGGCCTGGGTCCCGTTCCTGTACGTGGCGATCCGCCGCCGCCGGGGCTCGGACTGGGGGGCGTTCGCGGCGTTCGTCCTCTACGAGTGCGTGACGCTTCCGTGGGCGTCCTGGCAGTCCGACGGCGACGGCGACCCGATCCTGGGAGCCGTCGTCGTGCTGTGCCTGCTGGCGGCGACGGGGATGCTGCTGTTCGCCGTCTTCGACCGGCGGCAAGCGGTGCAGGGGATCCAGCCGGGGTACGGGACGATGCCCACCCCTGTGCCGGGTCAGCCGTACGGATACCCGTACGGGCGGTAGGAGGACGGCCGTCGGGCGGACGTCACTGTGCCACCCACCTGAGGGCGGACCACATCGCGTCGCGGTCCGCGGCCTGGCGCCGAATGGGTTCGCCGAGGGTTCCAAGCGGTGGAAAGGAGGAGGCACCCGCGGTACTGGAACCTGCCAGAAAAAAGCGGGAAATTCCTGATGCCGCAGAGGTCTTCTACCTGCGCCGACGACCTGGACAGCGGTCATTCCGGGCTCCTCATATGGTGGGGGCAACAGGCTCTCGCGCCGCGTGTCATCCGTGGCTGGAGGATTCCTTGACCGTCGCCGCTCGTCTTGTCACCACCGTTACCGCTCCATTGGACCCGGCATCGGCAGAGGCTCCACAGGTGCTGCAATGGCCTGGCCGCAGACTGCTTGTACAGCGTGATGACAGCGAATTGGTCACCCTCGACCTGGATGTCCCCGGCACGGATCCGTCACATGAGGTCCGCTTCCCGGCTCCCTGGCCTCGCCGGTTCGGAACAGTGACGGTGTCGCCGCAGCGGGACGCCGCGGTATTCACCGGCCTGCACGCCGTACGCATGGTGGAGGCGACCGGCAGGACACGGTGGGAGGTGCAGCACAGCTGCTGGAACGCCGACTGCTCCCTGATGCACCGTTCAATCGACGAATACGCCGATGACGAGGAGCACTTGTACTCCGACAGCGGCTCGGCCGCTTTCCCGCCGGACGGCGGACTCGTGTGGGCGCATGTTCTCGGTCCCTTGGGCGTCGACGAGGACACGGAGGACAAACAGGAACTGTGGATGGCCCTGGACGCCCTGGCCGGAGAGGTGCTGGGACGTGTCGCCACCATGACCGTGGCCTCCCATTCCGAGCACACGCCGCACCCGGACCCCAGCCAGATGGGGCTGAGCATCGGCGAGGGCGAGGAGGGGTCGCCCGTGCTGTGGGGACGCTGGGACGGGCAGCAGCTGACCGCCGAGCAGATCGGCATCGAGCGGATCCTCCTCGGGGTGAGCCCGGGCGGCCGTCACCTTCTCACCGTCCCTGCCGGGCAGTGGTCCCTCGCCCTCCACCAGGTGGAGGACGGCTCTGTCCTGCGGGAACTGGACGCCCAGGGCACCGTTCCGGCACATCCGGGAAGCACGGGCGAGGACAGGGTGTACTGGGACTACGAGGCCGCCTTCGTGGACGAGGACGTCATTGTTGCCGGAACCTCCGAGTGCGACGCCCGGTACGGCACGGCCCGCCACTGGCTGGTGGATGCCGGTGCGATGCGCCTGCGTGGAGAGGTCGCCTATCCCTTTCCCGTCTCCGGGCCTCCACGCTCCGCGGGAGGCGGCACCTGGTACACGGTCTCCAGGGACCGGACGTCCGTGCATCTGTGGGAGCCGGCCGGGGAGAACTGACCTCCACCTTCACCGCCTCTTGCTGAACCTGACCGATTTGCTGTCCATCACCCCTTTGCCATTTGTGAACGACCTTGCCGAAGAGTCATACGAGGCGGATCAGTTCTTCACCGGACGGTGATGCAGACGGAAGGGCCGGTGTCGCCGTCAGCCGCCGCACTGCCTCAGCATCGTCCCCTTGTCCGCCGCCGTCACCGGCAGCCCGTACTTCAGCGAGACCTGGGCGAAGCGCACCACGTAGGCGCAGCGGATCCCCTTGTTCGGCGGCAGCCAGGTCGCCGGTCCCGAGTCGCTCTTCGCGCCGTTGGTCGGCCCGTCCACGGGAATCAGATTGAGGGGGTCGTTGGCGATGTCCTCCCGCTTGCCCTTCGCCCAGTGCGCGGCGCCCATCTGCCAGTCGTACGACAGCGGCATGACGTGGTCGATCTGGACCGTCGTCGCACGGGACTTGGTCCACTCGATCACCTTCCCGGTGTACGGGTCGTGCAGCGTCATCGACGTGACGATGCAGTCCGAGCCGGCCCGGAAGCGGACGTCCTCGCCGTCGCGCTTCAGCAGATCGTTGCGCGAGTCGCACCCGTTGTGCGCATACGGGATGCCGCCCGGGGCCGAGTCCATCCAGGCGTAGCCGAACTTGTTGCGTGCGTACCCCGTCTTCGGGCCGCGCCCCTTCGTCGCCACCTTCCCGATCAGGGATCGCGCCTTCACCAGATCCGCGGCGGCGGTGATCGCCGCCAGTCCCGGCTTCGTCCCGTCCGGGTTGTCCAGCGGGTTCGCGGCGCGGCCGTCGCCTGCCGTCGGCGCGGCGGAACCGGAAGGCCCGCCGCCCCCGGACGAGTCATGGCCCTTGCAGCCGGTCAACAGCAGCACCCCGGCCAGCAGTCCCGCGGCCACGGGGGTGATCGCCCCGCCCCTCTGACGCGTCACGATACGTCCCCCTTGCTCACCCTGGTCCGCCCCGGCCCCGCGGGCGAATCGTTCATGCCTCCCACGGTAACGGGCCTACGCCATCCGCCAGATGAGGCTTAAAGGGGCGATTCAGGGCAAGCAGGGCTCAACTTGGGGCAGGGGGCGCCCCGACGGGGGAGCCCGGCGCGTGCGTTCGTGCGCCCGCTCACACCTTGCCTATGCCCAGGGTGGACTCCGAGGGCAGCAGTCCGGAGGACAGGACCGCGACCCAGTAGTCACCGAGGAGATCCGCGAGGCGGTCGGTGGCCGCCCGGCCGAGCGCCCGCCAAGGACCGGCGGCGAGGCGGTCGGTGTGCTCCTCGACGTCATGACGCAGGGCGCGGCCCGCCTCCGTGGCCGTACCGTCCGCCTGGACCAGGCCTCGGGCGGCAAGGCGCGCGCGGGCGGCCGACCACTCCTCACCGCTCCAGCCGCGACTCTCGAAACGCTCCACGGACGCGGCGCCTATCGCGGCGAAGGACACCAGGGACTCGACGGGGTCGAGATCCGCGAGGAGCAGGGCGGCTATGTGGCCGTCGCCACGGTGTTCGCGCAGGATCGTGGCCGCCTGCCACAGCTGGAGGTGCGGGGCCTCGGGCCAGGGCAGTTCGGCGTTGGCCGCGGCCAGCGGGCGGCCCGCCGTACCGGCCGCCCGGGCCGCGCGCCGGGCGAGGGCGGCGGCCTCGGCCAGTTCGGAGCTGTCGATGCGGTCGCCGAAGAGGGCGCGGTAGGTCCGGTCGATGCCTCGCAGTCGCGCGGCCAGCACCTCCTGCGGGGCGGCGATGTTCCAGGTCGAGTCGCTGTGCTCGGCGACCATGCGCGGACTGAAGCTGTAGAAGGCGGAGGCGATCCGTTCGGCGCCGGCCGGGCCCAACGGGGCGGCGCGCAGCGGGAAGTAGCTCGGCCAGCGGTCCGACGTGTCGTACCCGAGCGCGGCCGCCTCCTCGGACACCTCGGGGGCGTAGTAGAGCACCGCATGGAGGGGCTCCAGCAGATGCCAGAGCCGGCGTACGAGCGCCGACTCCACGGGCTCCCCGGACACCGCTTCCCCCTCTTCCCCTTCAATGGCCCTGCCGACGTACTGGGACATGGCGCGACCCTCCCCCTTCTCCGGTCCACTTGCGATCAGGCACAACTTGACACTGACAAGATTGCCTCGGTCCACCCGAACTTGTCAATGCCTAGATGCCGAGAACTTGTCGCTGGCTAGATCCGGCGTACGCTGCTGTCCATGAGTCCCTCGAAGTCCGCCCCCGAGCCGCAGCGGCCCTACCACCACGGCGATCTGCGCCGCGCGGTGCTCACCGCCGCACTCGACGTCATCGCCGCCGACGGCCCCTCCGCACTGAGCCTGCGGGACCTGGCGCGCCGTGCGGGGGTCTCGCACGCGGCGCCCGCGCACCACTTCAAGGACCGCACCGGCCTGCTCACCGCGATCGCGGCCGAGGGGTACGGGCTGCTGGCACAGACGGTCCGGGACGCGCCCGACCTGCGCGATGCGGGCGTGCGCTACGTCCGCTTCGCCCGCGAGCACCCCGCCCACTTCCAGGTGATGTTCACCCCCGGGCTGCTGCGCGCCGACGACCTCGAACTCACCGCGGCCCGCGCCCTGGCGGGGGACGCGCTGCGCGCCGCCGTCGCCACGGTGGCCCCTGAGGACCGCGGGCCCGACTCCCGCCTCGCCGGGGTCGCCGCCTGGTCCCTGGCCCACGGCTTCGCCACGCTGCTCCTCGGCCACAACCTCGACGGCCCGGTCGGCGACCAGGATCCGGAGGAGGTGTTCCGTGCGATCACGGCGATGCTGTTCCACTCGGCGGACCGCTGAGGGGACCGGTCGCAGGCCGAAGCAGACCTGCGGGGGACCGGGACCCGCCACGGCCGAAAGCAGCACCCGAAGCGGGCTCGACGGAACCGGACGCAGGCCGAAGCAGAACCGCGGGGCTCAACGGAACCTGCCGCGGCCAAAGGAAAGCGTCGCGGCGGGACTTGACCCTGACGCCGGCGTCAGGGTCCGACGATCCCGGCATGAGTGAAAACAACCTCTCCCAGGGCCCCCGTACCGTTCTCGTCACCGGCGCCGGCACCGGCATAGGCCGTGCCACCGCACGCGCGTTCGCCGCGGAGGGTGCACAGGTCGTCGCGGTCGGCCGACGGCCGGGGCCCCTCACCGAGACCGCCGACGGACACCCCGGGATCACGCCGCTGCCCGCCGACATCACCGCCGAGGACGGACCCGACACCGTCGTAGGGACCACCATGGAGCGGTACGGCCGTCTCGATGTGCTCGTGCACAACGCGGCGGTCGTCACCGCCGACTCCCTGCGCACGTACACCCGCGCGGCCGTGCGACCACTGCTGGAGACGAACCTCCTCGCCCCCGTCCTGCTCACACAGGCCGCGCTTCCGGCGCTGGAGGAGAGCCGCGGTGTCGTGGTGAACGTGACGACGGCCGTAGGCCAGCGAGGCTGGCCCAACGGCAACTCCCTGTACGCGGCGGGGAAGGCCGCCCTCGAAGTGCTCACCCGCAGCTGGGCGGTGGAACTGGCGCCGCACGGGATCCGGGTGGTCGCCGTCGCCCCGGGCGCCATCGAGACTCCGATCGCCGACCACTCCGCGTACACCCCGAAGCAGCGCGCCGCCATCCGCAAGTGGCAGCTCGATCACACCCCGCTCGGCCGGGTCGGCCGCCCCGAGGAGGTCGCCTGGGCCATCACCCAGCTCGCCTCCCCGCAGGCGTCGTTCGTGACCGGCGTGGTGTTCCCGGTGGACGGCGGGGCGGTCGTCTCCTGATCCCGACGGCGGGTCCGCACGCCCGGCCCACCGAAATCCCGCCGCCGGGCAGTCCCGCACGCAGTCCCGCCGGCCAGTCCTGCCAGGCTTGTCCCTCGGGCCGACTCTTCAGCGACAGCCCGTCAGGCTTGTCCCCTCAGGCCGGCTCTT
>NZ_JBFAET010000012.1:0-73825 GCF_040642095.1 Streptomyces sp. NPDC020362 | reverse complement strand
CGGGCTTGCCCCGTCGGGCTTGCCCCGTCGGGCTTGCCCCGTCGGGCTTGCCCCGTCGGGCTTGCCCCGTCGGGCTTGCCCCGTCGGGCTTGCCCCGTCGGGCTTGCCCTTCAGGCTCGTCTCATCGGGCTTGCCCCGTCGGGCTGCCGGCCGTCAGACCGTCTCGCCCGCCTCTCGCAGCGCCGTCGCCAGTCGCTCCCGTACCGCCGTCTGCGCGGCTATCCGCGCGTCCAGGACCGCCAGCCGGTCCCGGGCGATCCGCAGACTCTTCGCGGAGAGGTGACCGGCGGTGACGTCGCCGTCCAGGCAGGGCAGGAACACCAGTACGTCGGCCAGGGTGAGGCCCGCCTCCAGCAGGTGGCGGATGTTGCGGACGCGGACGGCGGTACCGGGTTCGTAGTCGCGGTAGCCGTTGGCGGCGCGTGCCGAAACGATCAGGCCCGCCTGTTCGTAGTGGCGCAGGGCGCGCGGTGTCGTTCCGGTGGCCCGCGCCAGTTCACCGATCAGCACGCCCCGCGCCCCCCGTCATCGGTTACGACCCCAGGATCGAGGCGAGGAACTCCCCCACCCAGCCCAGCAGTTCCCGGCCGACGAGCGGCTTGCCGCCGACCTTGGCGGTCTTCGGGCGCGGGACCAGCACCTGGTGCACGGCGGGCTTGATGACCGTGCCCGGGTACAGCCGCTTGACGCGCAGCTCCTGCGATTCACGCAACTCTACCGGTGCGAAACGGATGTTGGTGCCCTGCAGAACGATCTCACCGACGCCGCAGGCCCGCGCGAGCATCCTGAGTCCGGCCACCAGCAGCAGGTTCTCCACCGGCTCGGGCAGCTTGCCGTAGCGGTCGGTGAGTTCCTCGCGGACGGCCTTGATGTCGTCCTCGGAGTTGGCGGAAGCGATGGCGCGGTAGGCCTGGAGGCGCAGGCGCTCGCCGGGGGCGTAGTCGTGCGGGACGTGGGCGTCGACGGGCAGCTCGATCTTGACCTCGAGCGGCGGCTCCTCCTCGATCTCGCCGGTCTCCAGCTGGCGCCGGTAGTCGGCGACGGCCTCGCCGACCATGCGGACGTACAGGTCGAAGCCGACCCCGGCGATGTGCCCGGACTGCTCGCCGCCGAGCAGGTTGCCGGCGCCACGGATCTCCAGGTCCTTCATCGCCACGTACATGCCCGCGCCCATCTCCGTGTGCTGGGCGATCGTGGCCAGACGCTCGTGCGCCGTCTCGGTCAGCGGCTTCTCCGGCGGGTACAGGAAGTACGCGTACCCGCGCTCGCGGCCACGGCCGACGCGGCCGCGCAGCTGGTGCAGCTGGGACAGGCCGAAGGTGTCGCCGCGTTCCACGATCAGGGTGTTGGCGTTGGAGATGTCGATGCCGGACTCGACGATCGTGGTCGACACCAGGACGTCGAACTTCTTCTCCCAGAAGTCGACGACCACCTGTTCCAGGGACGACTCGGACATCTGGCCGTGGGCGGTGGCGACGCGTGCCTCGGGGACGATCTCGCGCAGGCGCGCCGCCGCGCGGTCGATGGACTCGACCCGGTTGTGGATGTAGAAGACCTGGCCCTCGCGCAGCAGTTCACGGCGGATGGCCGCGCCGATCTGCTTCTGCTCGTACGGCCCGACGAAGGTCAGCACCGGGTGCCGCTCCTCCGGGGGCGTGGTGATCGTGGACATCTCGCGGATGCCGGTGACCGCCATCTCCAGGGTGCGCGGGATGGGGGTCGCGGACATGGTCAGCACGTCGACGTTGGCGCGGAGCTTCTTCAGCTGTTCCTTGTGCTCGACGCCGAAGCGCTGTTCCTCGTCGACGATGACCAGGCCCAGGTCCTTGAACTTCGTCTCGGAGGAGAAGAGGCGGTGGGTGCCGATGACGACGTCCACGGCTCCCTCCTTGAGGCCCTCCAGGACCGCCTTCGCCTCCGTGTCGGTCTGGAAGCGGGAGAGCGCCCGCACGCTCACCGGGAACTGCGAGTAGCGCTCGGAGAAGGTGCCGAAGTGCTGCTGCACCAGCAGGGTCGTGGGGACGAGGACGGCGACCTGCTTGCCGTCCTGTACGGCCTTGAAGGCGGCGCGGACCGCGATCTCGGTCTTGCCGTAGCCGACGTCGCCGCAGATCAGGCGGTCCATGGGGACCGACTTCTCCATGTCCTCCTTGACCTCGGCGATGGTGGTGAGCTGGTCGGGGGTCTCCGCGTACGGGAAGGCGTCCTCCAGCTCGCGCTGCCAGGGGGTGTCCGCGCCGAAGGTGTGGCCGGGGGCGGCCATGCGGGCGCTGTAGAGCTTGATCAGGTCGGCGGCGATCTCCTTGACGGCCTTCTTCGCGCGCGCCTTGGTCTTCGTCCAGTCCGCGCCGCCGAGGCGGTGCAGGGTGGGGGCCTCGCCGCCGACGTACTTGGTGATCTGCTCCAGCTGGTCGGTGGGGATGTAGAGGCGGTCGCCGGGCTGGCCGCGCTTGGCGGGGGCGTACTCCACGACCAGGTACTCGCGGGTGGCGCCCTGCACGGTGCGCTGCACCATCTCGATGTAGCGGCCGACGCCGTGCTGTTCGTGGACGATGTAGTCGCCCGGCTCCAGGGTGAGCGGGTCGATGGTCTTGCGTCGGCGGGCCGGCATGCGGGCGCCGTCCTTGCCGGCGGCCTTCTGGCCCGACAGGTCGGTCTCGGTGAGGACGGCGAGTCCGAGCGCCGGGTCCACGAAGCCGTAGTCGATGGAGCCGCAGGAGACGTGCACCAGGGAGGGGCTCAGCTCGGCGAGGTCGGCGTCGAGGCGGGCCGCGATGCCCTCGCCGCCGAGCACCTCGACGGTGCGGGCGGCCGGGCCGTGGGCCTCGGTGACGAAGACCGTGCGCCAGCCGTCGGCGAGCCAGCCCTTGGTGTCGGCGAGGGCCTTGGCGGTGTCGCCGCGGTAGGTCTCGGGGGCGTGCATGCCCAGCTTGAGGGTGTCGGCGGCCGCGTCGGCGGCAAAAGGATCCGCCAGTTCCTCGTCGGCGGCGAAGGGCGAGACGGACCACCACATCATGTCCAGCTCGCGCGCGCGGTCGCGGACGTCGGCGATGGACCACAGGGAGGCCGCGCCGACGTCGATGGGCGCCTCGCCGCCGCCCGCGGTGGCCGCCCAGGACGCCTGCAGGAACTCCTGGGAGGTGGCGACGAGGTCGGCGGCACGCGTGCGGACCCGCTCCGGGTCGCACACCACGGTCATCGCCCCCTTGGGCAGGACGTCGAGCAGCAGCTCCATGTCGTCGACCAGGACGGGCGCGAGGGATTCCATGCCCTCCACCGCGATGCCCTCGGCGATCTTGCCGAGCAGTTCGCCCAGCTCCGGGTGTTCTTCGGCGAGGGCACGCGCGCGTGCCCGTACGTCGTCCGTGAGCAGCAGTTCACGGCAGGGCGGGGCCCACAGGCCGTGCTCGGCGACTTCGAGGGAGCGCTGGTCGGCGACCTTGAAGTAACGGATCTCCTCGACGTCGTCGCCCCAGAACTCGATGCGCAGGGGGTGTTCCTCGGTGGGCGGGAACACGTCGAGGATGCCGCCGCGTACCGCGAACTCGCCGCGCTTCTCGACCAGCTCCACGCGCGCGTAGGCGGCGGCCGCGAGGGCTTCCACGATGCCGTTCAGGTCGGCGTTCTGCCCCGTCTTCAAGGACACCGGTTCCAGGTCGCCGAGGCCCTTGACCTGCGGCTGGAGCACGGAGCGCACGGGTGCGACGACCACGGAGACCGGGCCGGTCTCGGGGTCGTCCTGGCGGGGGTGGGCGAGGCGGCGCAGGACGGCGAGGCGGCGGCCGACGGTGTCGCTGCGCGGGCTGAGACGCTCGTGCGGGAGGGTCTCCCAGGAGGGGTACTCGACGACGCCCTCGGCGGGCAGCAGCGAGCGCAGGGCGGCTGCCAGGTCTTCGGCCTCCCTGCCGGTCGCCGTGACCGCGAGGACCGTGCGGGCGGCCTCGCGGGCGAGGGTGGCGACGGCGAAGGGGCGGGCGGCCGGGGGGCCGACGAGGTCGACGTGCATGCGGTTGCCGTCCGCGGCCGCGTTGATCGCTTCCGCGAGGGCGGGGTCCTTGACGACGGCGTCGAGCAGACCGTGCAGGCTCATGGAGGAGGCTTTCCGTCCGGGTAGGGGCAACGCGAATAGCCCGACGCGGGTGGCGACCGGGGGTGTCCAGCGTACGACGCTGTCGGCGCTGCCGTCGGAGCCTGTGGACAACCAGGGGGCCCCGCCCCCTGGCCCCCCGAACCTCTGCCCACCCACCACCCGACTCGGCCGGCAGAAAGCTGACCGCACAGAAATCCGACTCGGCCGGAAAAGGTGGCCCACGGAGATCCGACCCGGCCGCCAGACCGGTGACCCCGCGAACATCCGGCTCGGCCGGCAGACCGTGCCCCCGCGAACATCCGACCCGGCCGGCAGATCGGTGGCCCCGTGGGGATCCGGCTCGGTCGGCAGAAAGTGGCCCCACGTACATCCGGCTCGGTCGGCAGGCGACCCCGCGACGAACCCGGCTCGGCCAGCGGAAAGGCGACCCCGCGACGAACCCGCTCGGCCGGCAGAAAGGCGACCCCGCGACGAACCCGCTCGGCCGGCAGAAAGGCGACCCCGCGACGAACCCGCTCGGCCGGCAGAGGCGTCGCCGGTGGGCAAAAAGCCCGGTGCCGGGAAGTCTTCGATGACTTCCCGGCACCGGGTCTTCCCCCGCAACCCCCGTATGCGGTGGTCTCTTGTCGGCTCCCGAGCCGTCGGTCCTTCCGGCTCCCGAGCCGTCCGTCCCGTCGGTTCCTGAGCCATTGGTCCCGTCGGTTCCCGGCCCGTTGGTTCTAGTCCGTCGCGATGGCGTTCAGGACGTTCATCCGGCCTGCCCGGAACGCCGGGATCAGGGCGGCGAACAGGCCCACGAAGGCCGAGCCGATGAAGACGGCGATGATCGTCGGCCAGGGGATCTCCAGGACCTTCAGGCCTTCCAGCGCGAGGAGCTTCTGGGCGGTCGCGCCCCAGCCCATGCCGAGGCCGAGGCCCAGCAGGGCGCCGAAGACGGCGATCACGACGGACTCCAGGCGGATCATGCGGCGCAGCTGGCGGCGGGAGAGGCCGATCGCCCGCATCAGGCCGATCTCACGGGTGCGCTCGACCACGGACAGGGCCAGCGTGTTCACCACGCCGAGGACCGCGACGATGATCGCGAGGGCCAGGAGGCCGTAGATCATGTTCAGCAGCTGGCCGATCTGGTCCTTCAGCGCCTTCTTGTAGTCGGTCTGGTCACGTACGGTCAGCTCCGGGTGGTCGTCGTGCAGGGCCGCCTTCAGCGCCTTGTAGGCCGCCGCCTGCTGCCCGTCCTTGGCGGTGGCGAAGACCAGCACGTCGAGCGGCATCCTGTCGGCGGGCACGTACTTGGCGAGCGTGGCGAGCGAGGTGTACTTGGCGCCCTGGTCGATCACGTCGTCGCTGCTGGTGATCGCGCGGACCGTCAGGTGGGCGGTGGAGCCGTCCTTGAAGGCGACGGTGATCTTCGAGCCGAGGTGGATGCCATGGGCCTTGGCGAACTTCTCGTGGACGGACATCGAGTCGGGCAGGTAGGCGTCCTTGAGGTTCCCGGCGACGGTCTTCTTGCGCAGGTCGGTCGCGTACGTCGGGTCGGCCGCCGTGATGTCCGTGTCCTTGAGCTTCTGACCGTCCGGGGTGGTGAAGTCGGCCACGGTCGGCCGGTACTCGGTGACCCGTGCAAGACCCGGGGTGTTCTTGATGGCCTTGACCGCCTGCGGTGCGATGAGACCGTTCTGCTGGTTGTCCGGCTGGATGATGAAGTCCGTACCGACCGTCTTGTCGAGCTGGTCGGTGGCGGAGGCCACCATGGAGGAGCCGACCACCGACAGGCAGGCCACCAGGGCCAGGCCGATCATCAGGGCTGCGCCGGTGGCGCCGGTGCGGCGCGGGTTGCGCAGCGCGTTGCGCTCGGCCATCCGGCCGACGGGGCCGAAGATCCGCAGCATGACGGCGCCGAGGACGCGGACCAGGCCACCGACGAGGAGCGGGCCGATGACGACGAACCCGATGAGGGTGAGGACGACGCCGAGGCCCAGCCAGGACGAGCCGTCCTTGGCCTTGTCGGCGGTGGCGGCCGTGTAGAGGCTAGCGACGCCGGCGCCGGTGAGGACCAGGCCGACAAGGGCTCGTACGACGCCGGCCTTGGCGTCGGCCGGGGCGTGCGCGTCACGCAGGGCGGCCATCGGGGAGACCTTGCCGGCGCGCCGGGCGGGCAGGTAGGCCGCCAGGACGGTGACCACGACACCGAGGAGCAGGCCGGTCACCGGGGTCGTCCAGGCGACGGTCAGGTCATCCGTGGACAGGTGCATGCCGATATTGCCCATGAGCTTCATCAGGCCGACCGCGATGCCGACGCCCGCGCCGACGCCGAGGACGGAGCCGATCACGCCGAGCAGCAGCGCCTCGATGAGCACGGACCGGTTGACCTGGCGGCGGGAGGAGCCGATGGCCCGCATCAGGCCGATCTCACGGGTGCGCTGGGCGACCAGCATCGAGAAGGTGTTGACGATCAGGAAGATGCCGACGAGAAGGGCGATCCCGGCGAAGCCGAGCATCGCGTACTTCATGACGTTCAGGAAGCTCTTGACGCTCTTCTGGTTGGCGTCGGCGACCTCCTTGGCGGTCTGCACCTTGTAGCCGTGGCCGAGCGCGGCGGTCACGTTCTTCTTCAGCTGCGCGTCGGTGACGCCCTTGGCGGCGGTGACGTTGACGTTGGTGTACACGCCGGTCCGGCCGACCAGGGTCTGCTGGGCGGTCTTCGTGTCCAGGTAGAAGATCGCCGCGCCGGGGTTGGTGACGGTGAAGGTGGCGATGCCGGACACGCGCGCGTGGTGCGTGCCGATGACGTTGATCATGCCGATGTCGTCGCCGAGCTTGAGGTGGTGCTTGTCGGCGGTGTCCGCGTCGACCATGACCTGGTGGGGACCCTTGGGCGCCGCACCGGAGGTGATCTTCATGGTGCGGGCGTCGTTGCCGTTCCAGCTGCCGACGATGGTGGGCGCGCCGCTGCTGGGCGACAGCTTGTCCTTGTCGGCGTCGACCACGGTCACCGAGGTGGAGAACACCGTGCCCTCGGCCGCCTTGACGCCCTGGGCCCTGCGGATCCCGCCGACCACGGAGGCCGGCATGACCGGCGGCTTGCCGGTGCGGGAGGTGGTCTCGCCGGTGTCGGAGGAGCCCTTGGCGGTGACCGTCACGTCGGACGAGGTCGCCTGGAAGAGCTTGTCGAAGGTGGTGTTCATCGTGTCGGTGAACACCAGCGTGCCGCAGACGAAGGCGACCGACAGCAGCACCGCGACCGCCGACAGGGCCATGCGGCCCTTGTGCGCGAAGAAGTTGCGCATCGAGGTCTTCAGGACGGTCATGACGTGCGCCCCCGGGCGTCGAAGTCCTTCATGCGGTCCAGGACCTGATCGGCCGTCGGCTGGTACATCTCGTCGACGATCCTGCCGTCGGCGAGGTAGAGCACACGGTCGGCGTAGGAGGCGGCGACCGGGTCGTGGGTGACCATCACGATGGTCTGGCCCAGTTCGTCCACCGAGCGGCGCAGGAAGCCCAGGACCTCGGCGCCGGCGCGCGAGTCGAGGTTTCCGGTCGGCTCGTCACCGAAGATGATCTCCGGGCGGGCGGCGAGGGCGCGGGCCACGGCGACGCGCTGCTGCTGGCCGCCGGAGAGCTGGGTGGGCCGGTGCTTGAGCCGTCCGGCGAGGCCGACGGTCTCCACGACCCGGTCCAGCCACGCCTTGTCGGGCTTGCGCCCGGCAATGTCCATGGGCAGCGTGATGTTCTCCAGTGCGTTCAGGGTGGGCAGCAGGTTGAACGCCTGGAAGATGAAGCCGATCCGGTCCCGGCGCAGCTGGGTGAGCTTCTTGTCCTTCAGGCCGGTGATCTCGGTCTCGTCCAGGTAGATCTGACCGCCGGTCACGGTGTCGAGCCCGGCGAGGCAGTGCATCAGCGTGGACTTGCCGGACCCCGAGGGGCCCATGATCGCGGTGAACTGGCCGCGGGCGATGTCCACGTCGACGTGGTCCAGGGCGACGACACGGGTCTCGCCGGACCCGTACGCCTTCACGACCTGCCGCGCCCGCGCGGCAACGGCCGTACGCCCTCCAGTGCCCCCGTGCCTGGGAATGGTCACAGCCGAAGTCACGGTATGTCTCCTATATCGGTTGGCAGATCTGTGCGTGCGCCCGGGTGGTCCGGTGCGTCGCTCTGGGTACGTCGGTGAGTCTCGCGTCCGGCGGGTGTGCCGCGCACTGGCGCGGAGCCCCCTCTTGTGCGGGGGTAAACCCCACCCCCGCCGGTGCAGTCAGCCGCCCCACTCGGTGCGGTCAGCCGCCCCCCAGCGGCATAAAGCCAGGTTAAGGACGACACGGCCCCCGTCTCGTCCTCCGGACGTACGAACCGTCCCCGGGCCGTAGTACGGAGGAACCCCTAGGGGTGGTCCACCGCCGGGTGGAGTCCTTCTCGGGGTCGGCTCCACCCTCCGGCCCAGCAAGGCTCCACCCTCCCGTCGCGTGAGGGTCAAGTGGGAAGCTGGTGCGGGGCCGATAGATGCAAGGGGAAGGAATCCCGTGGGGGGTACACAGCCTGCGATACGCGATGGTGCCGCACGGCGCACCGCGACGAACCGGCGCGGCGCCGTGGTGGCCGCCCTGATGCTCGCGATGGCGCTGGCGGCGCTCGACGCCACCATCGTCTCGACGGCCGTCCCGCAGATCGTCGGCGACCTCGGCGGCTTCTCCGTCTTCTCGTGGCTGTTCTCGGGCTATCTGCTCGCCGTCACCGTCACGCTCCCCGTGTACGGCAGGCTCTCCGACACCTTCGGCCGCAAGCCGGTGCTGATCGCCGGCGCGAGTCTCTTCCTGCTCGGCTCCCTGCTGTGCGCGCTCGCCTGGAACATGGGCGCGCTGATCGCCTTCCGCATCGTGCAGGGCCTGGGCGGCGGCGCGCTCCAGGGAACCGTGCAGACGCTCGCCGCCGACCTGTATCCGCTGGAGGAACGCCCCAAGATCACGTCCAAGCTGTCCACGGTGTGGGCGGTGTCGGCGGTCGCGGGCCCGGCGGTCGGCGGCCTGCTCGCGGCCTACGCCGACTGGCGCTGGATCTTCCTGGTCAACCTGCCCATCGGCGCCCTGGCGCTGTGGCTGGTGGTGCGTCATCTGCGTGAGCCGGCGCGCGAGTCCCGCTCGGAAGCGCGTATCGACTGGGCGGGCGCGCTGGCGGTGTTCGCGTGCGGGGGCGTGCTGCTGACGGCGCTGGTGCAGGGCGGGGTTGCGTGGCCGTGGTGGTCCGCGCCCTCCCTCGCGCTGTTCACCGTGGGGCTCGCGCTCGCGGCGCTGGTGGCCGTCGTCGAACGCCGGGCGGCCGAGCCGATCATGCCCGGCTGGGTGTGGCGCCGCCGCACCATCGCCGCGGTCAACCTGGCGCTCGGCGCGCTGGGCCTGCTGATGGTGGCGCCCGCCGTCTTCCTGCCGACGTATGCGCAGGCGGTGCTGGGCCTGACTCCGGTCGCCGCCGGGTTCGTGCTGTCCGTCTGGACGCTGACCTGGCCGTTGTCGGCGGCGCTCAGCCAGCACGTGTACCGGCGGATCGGCTTCCGCAACACCGCGATGCTCGGCATCGGCGCGGCGGCGCTGATCCTGCTGGCGTTCCCGTTCCTGCCGTACCCGGGGGCGGCTTGGCAGCCGACGCTGCTGATGGCGCTCCTCGGGGCGGCGCTGGGCCTGTTCCAGCTCCCGCTGCTCGTGGGCGTGCAGTCGACGGTGGGCTGGGCGGAACGCGGTACGACGACCGCGTCCGTCCTCTTCTGCCGCCAGAGCGGCCAGACCATCGGCGCGGCCGTCTTCGGTGCGGTGGCCAACGGCGTCCTGGCCGCACGCCTGGGCGGCGCGAGCGACCTGGACTCGGTCACGCGCGGGCTGGATTCCGGTACGGCGCCCGAGGCCACGCGGCGCGCCGTCGCGGACGCGGTCCACGCCGTGTACGTGGGGGCGTCCTGCGCGGCGGCGCTGGCGTTCCTGGTGCTGCTGGTCCTGGCGCCGCGCCGCTTCCCGGTCCTGAAGGACTGAGCCCCGAAGTCGCAGACACCGCACGCCCGTTGACCTCCGTGCGCGACAGCGGGAACCCCGCCCGGGCAGGCGATGGCCGTCCTCGCCCCGCCCGCCCGGCGTTCGTCGCCGACGACGCCGCGTCAAAGGTCTGAGTTAATCGGGGTAACACCCCAGGTCAGCACCTATACGGCATAGTAAGCGCATACCGACTGGCCAGTTTGGTGAAAAGCTTCCGCCCTCCGGTTACGGGCGAGTAGCGTGCGTGGCTCGCCCCCCCAACTCCCTGCGGTCCGCCGCCACGGACCCGAGCCACGCAAGGAGACCGGGATGTCCTACGAACCGTCCCCGTCGTACCCGTACCCACCACGGCAGCCGAACCCGCCGCACCTCACCTATCCCTGGCAACCCCCGCCGCCCGTCCCCGAACCGGCCCCTCGCCGCACCCCGCCCCTCGCGCTGGGCAACCACAGCGACCTGCGCATCCTGCGCTCCGCCGCCCGCTGGCAGCGCCGCGTGGCCGGGCTCACCGCGCTCGGCTACTTCAGCCTGTTCCTGATCCTGTCTGCGTTCGCGCCGTCGTTCATGACGAGCACGGCGGTGGACGGCCTGCCCACGGGACTGCTGCTCGCCCTGGTCCAACTCCCCGTCACCTGGCTGGCAATAGCGCTCTACGAGCACACCGCGCGACGCTACGTCGACCCGCTCGCGGACCGCATCCGCAGACTGGCCGAGGTGGACGCGCGACGGGAGGCGGGCCGATGACGGGCTTCAGCGACTCCGCACAGACGATGTCACTGGTCGCCTTCACCTCGGTGGCGACGATCACGCTGCTCCTGTGCGTGATGACCGGCCCGGACCGCGACGGCCTGGACGAGTTCTACACCGGTTACGGGTTCCTGTCGCCGATGCGCAACGGCCTGGCCATCGCCGGCGACTACATCTCGGCGGCGTCCGTGCTGGGCACGGGCGGGGTGATCGCGCTGTGCGGCTACGACGGGATCGTGCTGGCACTGAGCACGACGCTGTCGCTGATGCTGCTGATGTTCCTGCTGGCCGAACCGCTGCGCAACGCGGGCCGGTTCACGATGGGCGACGCGCTGGCCCGCCGGATGCCGGGCCGCGCGGTACGGATGACGGCGTGCGCGGTGACGATCGCGGCGCTGCTGCCGCTGATGCTCGTCCAACTGGCGGGCGCCGGACAGCTGCTGGCGTTCATCCTCGGCTTCTCCAACGACTCGCTGAAGACCGGATGCGTGGTCGGGCTGGGCCTGCTGATGATCAGCTACGCGGCGATCGGCGGGATGAAGGGCACCGCCCTGATCCAGATCCTGAAGATCGTGATGCTGCTCGGTTCGGGCGCCGTCGTCGCCGTGCTGATTCTGCGCCAGTTCGCCTGGGACCCCGGTGCGCTGTTCCATGCCGCGGCGCAGCAAAGCGGCGTCGGCGACGCCTTCCTGCACTCGGGCCTGGAGTTCTCCGGCGGGGCCAATCCGCACCTGGACATGATCACCTCGGAGCTGACCGTCGTCCTGGGCGGTGCCTGTCTGCCGCACATCACCATGCGCACGTACACCGCCTCCAGCGCCCGCCAGGTGCGGCGCTCGATGTCCTGGGCGGTCTCGGCGGTCGCACTGTTCGTGCTGGTGGTCACGGTGGTCGGCTTCGGCGCGACCGCACTGATCGGACGCGCGACGATCGCGGCCGCCGACCCGCAGGGCAACACGGCGTATCTGCTCGGGTCCAGGGCGGCCTTCGGCCCGAACGTGTCCACGGCGGAGACCCTGCTGTTCACGACGGTGACGACCGCGATCTTCCTGACCCTGCTGGCCTCGGTCGCCGGCATGATCCTGGCCTGCGCCAACTCCCTGGCCCACGACGTCTTCGCGGCCCGCGTCCAGGAGATGCCGGCCCGCCGGGAGATGACCCTGGCCCGCGTCTCGGCACTGGCGGTCGGCATCCCGGCGATCCTCCTGTCCACCCAGGTCCAGCACCGCAACCTGCAGCCCCTGGTGACCCTCTCCTTCTGCCTCGGCGCCTCCGCCATCGCCCCGGCCCTCGTCTACGGCCTCTTCTGGCGCCGCTACACCCGTGCGGGCCTGCTGTGCACCCTGATCGGCGGAACGCTGGCGGTGCTGGCGCTGATGCCGGGGACGAATCTGGTCTCCGGCTCGCCGACCGCGCTGTTCCCGGACGCCGACTTCAACTGGTTCCCCTTCACGACGACGGGGCTCGTCACCATCCCGCTGGGCTTCGCCCTCGGCTGGGCGGGCACGGTCGTCTCCGGGCGCAGGAAGGCGGAGGAACAGCGGCGCCAGTACGAGGCGGTCGAGGGGTGGATCCTCGCCGGGGCGGTGCGCAGGGGCGGCTGACGCCCACGGTGTGATGAGGCGGCGTGCGCCCGCGCGAGCATCACCCGCCGCTCCGCGGGCACCCTCCCGGCCCCACCGCAGGCGCCCTTCTGCTGCTTCCCCGGCTTCACCCCACCGGCGCACTCCCGGTACTCTCCCGGCGCTACTCCAGCGGTGCGCTCCCGGCGCTCTCCCAGCCCGACTCCACCGGGTCCCTCCCGGTCAGGGACATGAGGCTGCTGCGCACGTGGTCCATCTGGGCCTGCACCTCGTCCCACGTCTCCCCGTGCTCGCGCAGCACCCGCTCGGTCTCCCGGACGATCCGTTCCTCGCGCGCCCGCGCCTCCGCGAGGATCTCGTCGGCACGCGCGCGTGCCTCGCCCAGGCACCGGTCCTCGGAATGCCGGGCATCGGCCATCGCCTGCTCGGCCTCGGCCAGCTCGGTCTCGGCACGCGCGATCTGCTCCGTGTAGTGCGTGTCGAGCGCGACCACACTCTCCTCCGTCCCGCGCTCCAGGGCGGCCAGTTGCTCGACGAAGTCCTTCTGCTGCCCGGTGAGCATGACGGAGCAGCGCTGACGCGTCTCACGCACATCGGCCAGCGCCTCGCTGCGCTCCTCCTTCACCTCGCTCCGGGTGGAGATACGGATGCGGTCCTCCTCGGCGCGCGCCGCGAGCAGCCGCTGCCGCGCGTACTCGTCCGCCTCGGCGCGGAGGGCATCGGCGTACGCCTGTGCCCCGCCCTGCACGCTCTCCGCATGGACGCGCGCCTCGTCCGTCAGGCGCTGCGCCTCCTGCCGCGCGCCCTCGCGGACCGCCGTCTCCTCCTCCAGCCCGAGCTGGAAGAGGAGACGTGCACGCTCACCCAGCGTCTCGTACGTCTGCGGCGCGAGCTGCGCCACGACCTCCCGCAGTCGCAGCAGTTCCTCGCTCATCTCCCGCGCGAGCACCGTCAGCCGCGCGGCTCTCTCCCACGCGGCATCCCGATCGTCGGAGAGGGCGGTGGCGTAGGCGTCGGCCTGTTCGGGACAGTAACCGCGCCCGCGCCCGGCCATGAAGCCGTGGGGCGATACCGGTGCACCGCTCATCCTGGAACCCCTCTCCACCGAACGGACCACGAGACGATGATTTCGCGCACATCTTGATGTACGGGACGGAAAGGCTCATAACGCGACACTCCGGCCGGACGTCACGGCCGGTCACGGTCAGTACAGTCGTGCGCGCCGTACGCCCCGTGCGCGCCGTACGCGCCGTACGAGCTGTGCGCGCCGTACGAGCCCTGCGCGCCCGTACGAGCCGTGCGTGCTTCCGGCGACGGCGGTGAAGCGGTCCTAGACTCGAACCACCCGGGGGGTCCCACCCAGGAGGACGCGATGTTGCGGCACACCCGACTGCCCGGCGAGTCCGCGGACTACCTCGCCGCCCGCGAAGAACTCCGCCTCGCCGAGATCGAGCTCATGCGCCACCGCGAGCAGGTGGCGGCCCGGCGCCGGGCACTCCCGCCGGGGCCGCCGGTCGACGACTACGTCTTCCTCGAAGGCCCCGCCGACCTCGACGCGGGCGACACCCCGGTCCGTGAGGTCACCCTGAGCGAGCTGTTCACCGCCCCGGACCGGCCGCTGATCATCTATCACTTCATGTACGGCAAGCTCCAGAAGAACGCCTGCCCCATGTGCACCATGTGGATCGACGGCTACAACGGCGTCGCCCGCCACATCGCGCAGAACGCCGACCTCGCCATCGCGGCCGCCGCCGACCTGCCCACCCTGCGCGCCCACGGCCGCGACCGCGGCTGGACCGATCTGCGCCTGCTGAGCTGCGGCGACAGCACCTTCAAATACGACCTGGGCAGCGAGGACGAGGACGGCGAACAGGACTCCACCGTCTCGGTCTTCACCCGGGACGGCGACGGCACCGCCCGCCACTTCTACTCCATGCACCCCCGCATGGCCGAGGACATCGACCAGCGCGGCATCGACCTGCTCACCCCCGTCTGGCACCTGCTCGACCTGACCCCGCACGGCCGCGGCGAATGGTTCGCGGGACTGGACTACTGAGCGGCGGCGCCGGGGCGGCCCCGGGCGGCGCAGGCATGGCACTGCACCGCCCGGGCCGCCCGGACCTACGGAGCGTGCCTCACAGCAGCCCGTCCCACATCTGCTCCAGCAGCACCGACCACCAGCTCTCCGGCGAACCGAGCGCCGCCGGGTCCAGGGCGGCCAGCTGCGCCTGGAAGTCGACCGTCCAGCGGCCCGCCTGCTCCTGGTTCAGCCCACTCCGCAGCCGCCACATCCGGCCCAGCAGCGCAAGGCACCGCGCGAACTCCGGAAGCCCGGAGTTGACGAACTGCGGCGCCACCGGCGCACCGCCCGGGCCCGCCTCCACCGGCACGGCCACGATGTTCGCCGTGCCGTACTGCACACAGATCGCCCGGCCGAAGTCGGTGCCCATGACGAGGTACGAGCCCGCGTCCGCGGCCGGCTGCACCCCACGTTCGGCAGCCAGCTCCGCCAGCGTCGGCACCGGACGGCCCGGCTGGGCCTGCGCCCAGAAGAACGGGCTCAGGTCCACCGGCAGCCCGGCCACCACCAGCGTGTGCGCCACGACCGGCGGCACACCCTGCCGCGACACCGCCTGCTGCTCGAACCGGAAGACCCCCGGACCGAACGCCGCCGCCAGCTCCTGCGCGATCGCCTCCGGCGGGACGGGCGGCACGGCCTGCACCGGCAGCAGCGGCGCCCGCACCGGCGCCGGGCGGGCAGGCCCGTCCGCCACCTGGTGCAACTCGCCCTGGTGCGCCAGCAACTGCTGCATGCCCTGCTGCCGGCTCGCGTGATCCGTGCCGTACGGCGCGATGCTCGTGATCCGCGCCTGCGGCCACTGCTCCCGGATCATCCGCGCGCAGTACGCGCCCGGCAGCTCGCACGACTCCAGCTCCGTGTGCAGCTCCAGTACCTGGTCCGGCGGCACGTTCATCGAGCGCAGCTCGTGGAAGATCTGCCACTCCGGGTGCGGCGTGCCCGGCGCCGAACGCCGGATCAGCTGCTGCTCGGAACCGTCCTGCGCGCGGTAGCGCAGCACGGCCTGGTATCCCGGACCCACCGTCGGCTGCCCCTGCGGCGGATAGCCGTACGCCGGAGGCTGCCCCGGCAGCGGCCCGCCCGGCGGCGGCACCGCACCCGGCGGCATCGCCTGCGGGGCACCCGGAGGCATGCCGGGGGCGCCCGGCGCGGGCGGCGGGGGTAGGCCCGGGCCACCCACGGGGGGCGCGGCCAGCACGGTCTGCGCCTGGTGCACGGCACCGCGCGGACCTCCGGCAGCGCCGGGGGCGCTCGGGGGCTGCGGGGCACCGGGGGCGCCCGACGACTGAGGCGCGCCGGGAGCGGGAGGCATGCCGGGGGCGCCCGGAGCCGCGGGAACGCCGGGCGGATGGGGCATGCCGGGGGCGCCCGGCACACCGGGAACACCCGGAGGCATCGGCGCACCCGGCGCCTGCGGCGCACCCGCTCCCAGCTGGCTCGGGTCGGCCAGCACCGTGGCCGCGTGGTGGACGTTGCCCGGGGGCGTGCCAGGAGCACCCGGCGCGCCGGGCGGGTTGAGGGCACCAGGAGCCTGCGGCACACCCGGAGCCTGCGGCGCCTGCGCACCCCCCGGCCCACCGGGACCACCCGGAGCACCCGGCCCCTCGGGCCCGAGCGCGGACACGAGCTGCGTCGGCACGTACCCGCCCGCAGGCGCACCCGGCGCACCGGGCGCACCAGGGGCGGGCGGCGCGGGATGGCCCGGACGCGCGCCCGGCGTACCAGGGGCGCCCGGCGGAGGCGGAGGCGCGCCCGCCCCGCCGCGCGCCTTGCGCGGCGGTGGCGCGGCCTTGCTCGTCGCGGCATCCGCGATGTCCCCGGCGTTCGACGCGAGCGGCCGCCCGGGACCGGCCGGAGGCTGCGGCGCGTGCGGGGCACCGCCCGGCGCCTGCGGATAGCCGTAACCGGGAGCGGCCTGCGGACCGCCCGGGGCACCCGGACCCTGCGGGTAGCCGTAGCTCGGCCCAGGCGGAGGCGTGCTGCCCAGCGGAGCGCCCGGCGCACCGGGAGCCGCAGGGGGCGCGGGCTGCGTGGTGCCGGGCGCCGCGGAGTAGACCGGCGCGCCCGGCGGGGGCGTACCGGGGGCCGCCGGGCCCTGCGGGTAGCCGTACTGCGGCGCACCCGGAGCCGGCGGAGGCGTACTGCCCGCAGGCGGGGGCGTGCTGCCCAGCGGCGCGGCCGGGGCACCTGGGGCGACCGGGGTGCCCGGGGCGGGCGTGCCGCTCGGCGCACCCGGCGGCGGGAAGTTGTGCGCTCCCGGCGGCGGGAAGTTGTGCGCTCCCGGCACGTTCTGGGCATCGAGCGCCGGCGCGACCGCCGTGGGCGGCAGCTGGCTGCCCCCCGACATCAGCGCCGTCTTCGCCTCCGGCGCCGCCGGAGGCCGCGGAGCCGGGCCGTCCTGCTCACTCAACGGCGGTGCGAACACCGTCGCGGGCAACGGCACCGAACGGTCCTCACCGGCGTCGGCGTTCGTGTCCGTACCGGCCCACGGCGTGGCACCGGCAGGCACCTCCGGCGCACCGGGGACACCCGGGGCACCAGGCACACTGGCCGCAACCGGCCCACTGGGTGCACCTGGCACACGCGACGCATTGGGCACATGGGGCGCATTCGACGCACCCGGCACACCAGGTGCGCCCGATGCCGCAGCCGCAGCACCCGGCACCGCAGGCACCCCGGCCTGCGTCTCGGCAAGCGCCCCGCCCGCGGCAAAACCCCCTCCGGCCGCACTGCCACCCACACCGGCACCGGCACCAGACCCGGTCGCAGCCGGAACCGCAGCGCCCGAGTCCGCCCCCGACCGCCGGTCCGGAAGACCCAGCTTGTCCGCCGCCTCCTGCAACCACTCCGGCGGACTCAGCAGGAACGACGTCTGATTCAGATCCACCCGCGCAGGAGCCGGCGCCGGCACCGCGTCCTCGGGCTCCTCGGCACGGCCGTACTCCTCCTCGTACCGGCGGATCACCTCACCCACCGGCAACGCCGGCCACAGCGTCGCCTCGCCACTGTCCCGGGCGATCACCAGCCGCTGCCCGCCCGCATCCGAACGCGGGCCCTCCGCACGGTCCTCGCCCCACACCACGAAGCCCAGTTCGAACTCCCGCACCCGCACCTCACGATGCTGGTACGCCGGAACGTCCCCGTTGATCCACTCCTCGGCGCGCTCCTGCGCCTGCGCAAACGTCACCATCGCCGAAGCTCACTCCCCCACGGAAGAGACCGGAACGGCACGCGCGAAACCGCCGTCCACCATCAGGTTCGCCACCGTCTCCAACTCCGGCGGATTGCCCGCGAGCCGCGACAGGAAGGCGTCGAAATCGTCACCGCACGGCAGCAACAGCCGCTCCACCCGGTCGGCCGGCGGCCACGACGGATCCACGTCCCGCGCATCGTCGTACGCGCAGAACCACACCGAACCCAGCCGCTCGCCCTTCACCTTCACCGCGAGCAGACCGCCCTGCACAAAACCGACGCACAGATAGTCCTTCGTCAGATGGTCGCGCAGGCACTTGTTGGCGTACACCAGGTCATTGACCGCCGCCTCCTCCCGCACCGTGAAGAACGGCTGGTCCAGCAGCAGCCCCAACTCGGCGACCAGCGCCGTGCCCACGGGCGCACAGCCACCCGCCGCCTTCAGGAACGAGCGGTACGCGCCGGGCAGCCGGTAACCCAGGTCCTCCTCGACGCCCTGCACCTGCGACTCCGTCACCGCCACACCCGACTTCGGCAGCCCGAAGTGCGCCGGACGCGTCTCCTGCAACGGCCGCGTCCCCCGCTTGCCCTGGTCCACCGGAGCCGTCGCGATCCCACCGTGGTGCCGCAGCAACGCCTTCACCTCGACCGGAACCAGCTCCAGCCGCCGCGAGCCCACCACGTGATGCCACGTCCAGCCGTGCGGCGTCGCCACATCCGGCACCGTGTCCCACAACTCGTGCCCCGACGCCGCGAGCGCCGCGTTCGCCGACACATAGTCCGTCAGCCGCAACTCGTCGACACCGAAACCCTCCGGCGGCTCGGCGATCTCCGCCGCCGCGCGCGCGTACGCCGAGAAATCCGGGTAACCACTCTCATCGACCCGTACCCCTCTCGGGTGACGTGCCGCCCGGACCGGATCCGGGAAGTGCACGACCTGCCCGGCGTAGGCCGCGTTCGGCGGCGCGGCTTGCTGCCCGAGCCGACCTGTCGTCATGGCGGTTGCCCCCTGCGGCGTTCTCTCTGGCCTGAACGGCGGTGTCGATCGCGGATGCCGACAGCCTATGCGGTACACGAACCCCGGTCACCGGCCCACCGCATCCACAGGCCCACCCACCCCCCGTTCCCGCCACCCACCGACCCCCCACAACCGTGACCAGCCGTCACCCTGCCGTGACAGCCCGCCCAAACCCGGGCGTGTCGCACCGCCCCAGCTTCCCGACCAGCCACGGCATTTGGCACTCTGTGACCTTCGGGGGACGCCCGGGGAGGGGAAGGCGATCATGAATACCTTGCAGACCGGAGGTAACGACGTGCGGGCCGGAGACCCTCGCATCGGCTGGAGCGGCACCGGCACACCCCCCGCCCCCGCCCTCCTCCACCGCCGCGACGGCATCCTCCCCACCGTCGCCGCAGCCCTCTCCGTCCGCGGCGCCACCCTCACCGGCACCGCAGCCCGCGGCGACCAGCCCCCGCCCCTGCATCCCCTCGTCCAGGACTTCCTCGACACCCTCACCAGCGGCCAGCGCGACCGCTTCACCGGCCGCTGCGCCGAAACCATCCTCATCTCCCGGCACATCGCCGCCGCCGACGCCACCCGCTCCAGACGCGCCGCCCGCAAACCGATGACCAACGGCGAGGCCCGCAAAGTCCTCAAACAGGCCAAACTCACCGCCCGCCGCATACGCGAGGACGGCGACCCCCTCCACGGAAGCTTCGCCACCCCCTGCCGCGCCTGCACCGCCCTCAGCGCCCACTTCGGCGTCCGCATCGTCGACCCGGCCACAACCGACGGCTGAACCGACGCCCCAAGCGACGACCGAACCGGCATCCGAACCGACGCCCCAAGCGACGACCGAACCGGCATCCGAACCGACGACCGACCCGGCCACCGAACCGACCGCCGGACCCCGGCACCCGCCGGCCCAGCCCGGCACCGCACGGCACGACCCAGCAAGCACGACGATCGAAGGGCAGATGCACCCCGACCGCACCTCCACCACACGCTTCCCCGTACCCGTCGACGCCGCCCTGCGCGCCGCCGGCTGGCAACCCGGACGCTGGGACATAAAGCAGGCGGAAGTCTGGGCCGACACCCTGCGCGACCACACCTCACCCGCAGGGCACCGGCACACCGTCTTCCCCGCCGCCGTCGAAGCCTGGGCCGAATTCGGCAGCCTCCGCATCGCCCCCACCGGCCCCGGCCGCCAGATCGCCCCCGCCACCCTCCACCTCGACCCCCTGCACGGCCTCCACCTCGCCCGCACCCTCGGCGACCTCGGCCGCGCCCTCGCCACCGAGGTCTGCCCCCTCGGCGAGGAGACCGACACCGCCGCCCTCCTCGCCATCGACGCCCAGGGCCGCGTCTACACCCTCGACCACACCGGCGACTGGTACGTCGGCCCCGACATCGACCACGCCCTGGCCACCCTCATCGCCGGCATGGAACCCGCCCGCCTCACCACGGGCTGACCCACACACCCGCCTCACCACGGGCCGCCCCACGCCCGCTCACCACCGGCCGGCCTCCCACGGGCCGCCCCACCCCGCCTCACCCACCGGCCGCCCCCACCGAGCCACAGCACGCCGCAGGCCGCCCCACCCGGCCTACGTCGCCGGAATCACCGCCGACACCCGGAAACCGCCCGCATCCGTCGGCCCCGACACGAACACACCCCCCAGCGCCACGACCCGCTCCCGCATCCCCACCAGACCATTGCCGCCCGACGGCAACCGCGCCGCCGCCGCCGACGCCGGCTCCGGAGGCGGCTCGTTCTCCACCTGCATCGCGATCTCCACCCCCCGATGCGCCAGCCGCACATACGTCTTCGCACCCGCCGCATGCTTGTGGACGTTCGTCAACGCCTCCTGCACCACCCGGTACGCCGTCTGCTCCACCTCCGCCGCATACGAACGCGCCTCCCCCTGCACCGACAGATCCACCGCCATCCCCGCCGCGGCCGACTGCCCCACCAGCTCCTCCAGCTCCGACAGACACGGCCCCTCGACACCGCCGCCGTCCTCACCGGCCGCCCGCGACGCCGCCTCCGCGGCAGCCACCCCGACCGCCACCAACGGCGCCGAAGCCGCACGCCGCCCCGCGTCCTCCCCCGCCCGCAGCACCCCGAGCATCTCCCGCAGCTCCGTCAACGCCTGCCGCCCCATGTCCCCCACCAGCGCCGCGTTCTTCACCGCCTTCTCCGGATCCTTACGCGCAACCGCCTGCAACGCAGCCGCATGCACCACCATCAGACTCACCCGATGCGCGACCACGTCATGCATCTCACGGGCGATCCGCGTCCGCTCCTCGTTCCGCGCCCACTCGGCCCGCTCCTCCGCACGCTCCGCCAGCAGCTGAAGCTCCCGCTCCAGACTGTCCGCCCGCTCCCGCAGGCTCTCCATCAGCCGACGCCGCGCCCCCACGTACAACCCGAGCAGCAACGGCGGAGCCGTCAGCCCCAGAGACGTCGTGATCGACGCGAACGGGACAAACCAGTCACCGAGGGTCAGATCACCCCGCGCCATGTCCTGCCGCACCCGCACGAACGTCACGATCATCGTGCCCAGCAGCGTCATCCCCGCCAGCGCCACGATGATCCGGCGCGGCAGCTCACACGCGGCCAGCGTGTACAGGCCCACGATGCCCATCAGGAAACCCATCTGGGCCGGCGTGATCGCGATCGCGACCAGCACGACCGCGATCGGCCACTTCCTGCGCACCAGCAGCACCGAACCGGCGATCAGCCCGAACACGATCCCCACCGACACCGGGATCCCCGCATCCCGGGCGAACGGAATCCCCTCGGCACCGCACTCCACGGCCGACACCAGCGCGAGACTCCCGTCGAGCACCGCACTGCGCCACCTGGCCCACCACCACGGGCCGGTCAGGGCCCTGGCGCGCTCTTCCCCCGTCGTGGTCATGCCTCCAGCGTACGGGCGCGCACCACGGCATTTCCGGTGACTTTCGCCTACTGGCCTGGACCACACTCCGTAATCGAATGACACCAGAACCCACCGGAATCCCTCGAACTGCTGAACCACACCAGTTCGACACCGGAAGCCCACATTCCGCGCGGACGGTGTGCGTATGACACATGCATCCGGCAAGAGCAGCGGCAAGAACGGCAAGTACGAGGACTTCGAGGGATTGCGGGAGCGAGCGGTGGCGTTACGGCGGGAAGGGCTCAGCCGACGACAGATCCGCGACCGGCTGCACGTCGACAACAACGACATCCTCAACCGGCTCCTGGAAGGAGAACCACCGCCGCAGTGGACGAAGCGGCCGAACGCGAAGGACGACCTACAGGAGAAAGCACGGGAGCTGCGCCTCCAGGGGTGGACCTACGACCAGATCCAGGTCGCACTGGGGTGCTCGAAGAGTTCGATCTCCCTGTGGGTGCGGGATCTGCCGAAGCCGGAGCCCCGGGAACCGAGCGAACAAGCGAAGCTGGCAGCCCAGAAGCGGTGGGAGCACGAACTGGCGATCCGTGACGAGCAGCGACGACGCACCAAGACGGCGGCGGCGCAAGAAATCGGCCCCCTGTCCGACCGCGAGCTGTTCATCGCCGGCGTCGCCCTCTATTGGGCCGAGGGCACGAAGGACAAACCCCACGCCCGCCGCGAGCGAGTCGTCTTCGTCAACAGCGACCCCAACATGATTCGCCTGTTCCTGGCCTGGCTCGACCTGCTCCGGGTGCAGCGTGACGACATCGGCTATCGGCTGATGATCCACGAATCGGCCGACATCGAAGGGGCTGAAGAGTACTGGGCCGACCTGATCCCGGCCGACGCCAACGCCTTCGGCAAGACGACGCTGAAACGACACAACCCGAAGACGGTCCGGAAGAACACCGGCGAGGACTACCGCGGCTGCCTCGTCGTCACCGTGCGGCAAAGCGCCGAGTTGTACCGTCGCATCGAGGGCTGGTGGTACGGCATAGTAGGGGCTGTCACCGCAACCGATCTTCCAACTCGGACATAGCGGTAATCCCGGGTCGTCTAAGGGCAAGACGTCAGATTTTGGTTCTGATCATGGGGGTTCGAGTCCTCCCCCGGGAGCACATGCTTGGTTCGGGTCCTGACCGGTGACAGCACCGTCAGGGCCCGCACTCATATCCCCCCAACCCCACCCCGGTATCCTGCGGCTGTCACCCCCACCCATCCAGAGCCGAAGGGCAATTCCGTGAGCGCCATTCGCCCGGCAGCCGTCGTCGTTCTCGCAGCGGGTGAGGGCACCCGTATGAAGTCGGCCACACCGAAGGTCCTGCATCAGATCTGCGGCCGTTCCCTGGTCGGCCATGTGCTGGCCGCCGCCGGTGAGTTGGACCCGGCGAACCTGGTCGTCGTCGTGGGCCACGCCCGTGAGCAGGTCGCCGCGCACCTGGCGGAGATCGACCCGGCCGTGCGGACCGCCGTGCAGGCGCAGCAGAACGGGACCGGTCACGCGGTACGGATGGGGCTGGAGGAGCTGGGCGGGTCGGTCGACGGGACCGTGGTCGTCGTGTGCGGGGACACCCCCCTGCTCACCGGCGAGACGCTCACGCAGCTCGCCGCCACCCACCACGCCGACGGCAATGCCGTGACGGTGCTGACGGCCGAGGTTCCGGATGCGACCGGTTACGGCCGTATCGTGCGCGACGGGGCGAGTGGCGCCGTGACCGCGATCGTGGAGCACAAGGACGCCACCGAGGCGCAGCGGGCGATCCGGGAGATCAACAGCGGGGTGTTCGCGTTCGACGGGCAGTTGCTGTCGGACGCGCTGAAGAAGGTGCGGACGGACAACAGTCAGGGTGAGGAGTACCTGACCGATGTGCTGGGGATTCTGCGGGAGGCCGGGCATCGGGTCGGGGCTTGCGTGGCCGCCGATCACCGGGAGATCGCCGGTATCAACAACCGTGTGCAGCTGGCCGAGGCTCGTCGGATTCTCAATGACCGGCTGCTGACGCGGGCGATGCTGGACGGTGTGACGGTCGTGGATCCGGCCAGCACATGGGTCGATGTGACGGTGACGTTCGAGCAGGATGCGCTCGTGCACCCGAACACGCAGCTCACCGGTTCGACGCACATCGGTGAGGGTGCGGAGGTCGGGCCGAACAGCCGGCTGAAGGACACCCGGGTGGGTGCGGGGGCGCGGGTGGACAACACGGTGTCGGACGGGGCGCGGATCGGTCCGCAGGCGTCGGTGGGGCCGTATGCGTATCTGCGGCCGGGTACCCGTCTCGGGGTGAAGTCCAAGATCGGTACGTATGTGGAGACGAAGAACGCGGCGATCGGTGAGGGGACGAAGATTCCTCATCTGTCGTATGTGGGTGACGCGACGATCGGTGATTTCACGAACATCGGTGCGGCCAGTGTGTTTGTGAACTACGACGGTGAGAACAAGCACCACACGACGGTCGGGTCGCACTGCAAGACGGGTTCGGACAACATGTTTGTGGCTCCTGTCACGGTCGGGGACGGTGCTTACACCGCTGCCGGGTCCGTGATCACGAAGGATGTGCCGCCGGGTTCGCTGGCCGTGGCCCGTGGTCAGCAGCGGAATATCGAGGGTTGGGTGGCCCGGAAGCGTCCTGGGAGTGCGGCCGCGAAGGCGGCCGAGGCGGCGTCCCGGCAGGGTGAGGCCGAGGGCTGACCGGAAACGGGTGCGTCGAAGTCGGCGTACCGTGATAAGTGCACATCCGCACGAGTGCATACCCGCACCCCTACCAGCTGATACGGCCTCTCATGCCCAGCCGTGAGGTCGATCGAGCAGTCGGCTGGCTGAGACACCTCTGAGGAGACAGTGCTGTGACCGGGATCAAGACGACCGGCGAGAAGAAGTTGATGTTCTTCTCCGGCCGCGCCCACCCCGAGCTTGCCGAGGAGGTCGCCCAGCAGCTGGGTGTCGGGGTTGTCCCGACGAAGGCCTTCGATTTCGCCAATGGTGAGATCTACGTCCGTTACCAGGAGTCGGCTCGTGGTGCGGACTGCTTCCTGATCCAGAGCCACACGGCTCCGATCAACAAGTGGATCATGGAGCAGCTGATCATGATCGACGCGCTGAAGCGTGCGTCGGCTCGTTCCATCACGGTCATCGTGCCGTTCTACGGTTACGCGCGGCAGGACAAGAAGCACCGGGGTCGTGAACCGATTTCGGCGCGTCTGATCGCGGATCTGATGAAGACCGCGGGTGCGGACCGGATCCTGACGGTGGATCTGCACACGGATCAGATCCAGGGCTTCTTCGACGGTCCGGTGGATCACCTGTTCGCGCTGCCGCTGCTGGCGGACTACGTGGGCGGGAAGGTGGACCGGGACAAGCTGACCGTGGTGTCGCCGGACGCGGGCCGGGTGCGGGTGGCGGACCGGTGGTGCGACCGGCTGGGTGCGCCGCTGGCGATCGTGCACAAGCGCCGTGACAAGGACGTGGCGAACCAGGTGACCGTCCACGAGGTCGTGGGTGAGGTCAAGGGCCGGGTGTGTGTGCTGGTGGACGACATGATCGACACCGGTGGCACGATCTGTGCGGCCGCGGACGCGCTGTTCGCGCATGGTGCGGAGGACGTCATCGTGACGGCGACGCACGGTGTGCTGTCGGGTCCGGCTGCGGACCGGCTGAAGAACTCGCGGGTGAGTGAGTTCGTGTTCACGAACACGTTGCCGACGCCGGGTGAGCTGAGTGCGGATCTGGACAAGATCAAGGTGCTGTCGATCGCTCCGACGATTGCGAGCGCGGTGCGTGAGGTGTTCGAGGACGGGTCGGTGACCAGCCTCTTCGACGAGCAGTGAGGTTTCTGCACTAGCGTCCGGCGCTAGCGCTCACTGAAGATCCTTTTGGGTGCGGCCTCCCCCTCCGAGTAGACTGCTGCAGTTGCTCGGCGAGGGAGGCCGTAGTCGTGTGTGCGACTTCGGCGGTCCGTTATCGACGCGCTCTTCGTAGCAGGCCGTTCGTGGCCGGGTGACCACGTCCGTTCCCAGTTCTGCGAGGAGTGATCAATATGTCCGAGGTGAAGCTCGCCGCCGAGACGCGCACCGAGTTCGGCAAGGGTGCCGCCCGTCGTATCCGCCGTGACCACAAGGTGCCCGTCGTTCTGTACGGCCACGGTGCCGACCCGCTGCACCTGACCCTGCCGGGCCACGACCTGCTGCTGGCGCTGCGTACGCCGAACGTCCTGATCTCCCTGGACATCGACGGCAAGACCAACGAGCTGGCGATCCCGAAGGCCGTGCAGCGCGACCCGCTGAAGGGCCACCTGGAGCACGTCGACCTGCTGCTGGTCAAGCGTGGCGAGAAGGTCACGGTCGAGATTCCCGTGCACGCCGAGGGCGAGCTGGCCGCCGGTGGCAACCTGCTCGAGCACGTGCTGAACGCGCTGCCGGTCGAGGCCGAGGCCACGCACATCCCCGAGGCGCTCACCGTCTCCGTCGAGGGCCTGGAGGCCGGTGCCTCCGTCCACGCCAAGGACATCAAGCTGCCGTCCGGTGTGACCCTGGCCGTCGACGAGGACGCGGTCGTTCTGCAGGTTCTGCAGGCGCAGGTCGAGGAGGCCGTCGAGGGCGAGGGTGCCGAGGGCGCCGAAGAGGTCGCCGAGGCCTGAGCCTGCCCGACCGGCCCACAGCGGTAACAGCGATTCGGCTGCCACAGCGGAATCAGCCGCTGCTCCCCTTGGGGGAGCAGCGGCTCTCGCGTATCAAGGAGACATGGACGTGACCACCCCCGCCAGCGCACCCTGGCTCATCGTCGGGCTCGGGAATCCCGGGTCGGAGTACGCCATGAACCGGCACAACGTCGGGTTCATGGTGGTGGATCTGCTCGCGGAACGGATCGGGGGGAAGTTCAAGCGGGCGGGCAAGGCGCAGGCGCAGGTGCTGGAGGGGCGGATCGGGCCGGTCGGGCCGGCGGGCCGTCGGGTGGTCCTGGCCAAGCCGATGTCGTTCATGAACGTGTCGGGCGGTCCGGTCAACGCGTTGCGGGACTTCTACAAGGTGCCGGTGGCGAACATCGTCACGGTCCATGACGAGCTGGACATCGACTACGGCACGCTGCGGCTGAAGCTGGGCGGTGGCGACAACGGGCACAACGGTCTGAAGTCGATGACGAAGGCGATGGGGGCGGAGTACCACCGGGTGCGGTTCGGGATCGGCCGGCCGCCGGGGCGGATGCAGGTCGCGGACTTCGTGCTGAAGGACTTCTCGTCGGCGGAGCGCAAGGAGCTGGACTATTTCGTGGACCGTGCGGCGGACTCGGTGGAGTGTCTGGTGACCGAGGGGCTGGAGCGGGCGCAGAGCGCGTACAACACCTGAGCGCACGAGGCCGTCGTACACCTCCTGAGCGCACGAGGGCGGCGTACAACTCCCGACTTGTCGTGGCATCCTTCCCGGCGGAGTTGACCAGCCGCGTGAGTATGGCCAATGATCCCGGCCATGCCTGCCACAGCCGCCACCGCTCGCCAGGCCTCCGTGACCGCGCTGCGGTTCGGGCGGGTCGCATCGATGGGTGCGCTCGCCGCGCTGATTCTGTTCGCCGGGGTGTGGGGTTCCTGGGGGACCGCGCAGTACGTGATGCTGACGAAGGGGCGCGAGCGCGGCACGCTCCAGGTCACCCGGTGTGACGGGGGTACGTGTTCGGGGCGGTTCACGTCGGCGTCGAAGGACACGGCCGGCCGGAAGCGGGTGGTCATCGACGATTCGGTGGCGGTACGCAAGGGCCCGACGTACGCCGTCGTCGTGAAGCCCGGCACCGGGGACGCGGTGCGGTCCGGGCCGGCTGGGATCCTGTACGCCTGGGTGCCGCTCGGCGGGGCGCTGTTGCTGGCCGCGGTGGTGGTCGCCGGCGGGATGCGGCTGACCCGGGTGGCGTGGGTGCTGGGTGGTTCGGGGGCCGCGCTGCTGACGGCGGCGTTCGTGGCCCTGCAGTGACGTGAGACGGGTGTGCCCCCGGGTTCGTACGAACCCGGGGGCACAGTCATGTGCGGGTGGAGTCGTCAGCCGGTGTTGCGCAGGCCCGCCGCCACGCCGTTGACGGTGAGGAGGAGGGCGCGGGACAGGAGCGGGTCGGGCTCGGCGCCCGTGGCCGCGGCGTCGCGCTGGCGCTTGAGCAGGGTGACCTGGAGGTAGGAGATCGGGTCCAGGTAGGCGTCGCGGACGGTGAAGGTCTGGCGGAGGGCGGGCTGGGCGTCGAGGAGTTCGTTCTCGCCGGTGATGCGCAGGACCTCGCTGACGGTCAGCTCGTGTTCGGCCTTGATGGTGTCGAAGACGTGCTTGAGCTCGTCGGGGACGAGCGTGTCGACGTAGTGCTGGGCGATCCTGAGGTCGGTCTTGGCGAGGGTCATCTCGACGTTGGAGATGAAGTTGCGGAAGAAGTGCCACTGCTGGCGCATCTCGTCGAGGACGGTGTCCAGACCGGCCTCGCGCAGGGCCTTGAGGCCGGAGCCGACGCCGAACCAGCCGGGGACGATCTGCCGGGACTGGGTCCAGCCGAACACCCACGGGATGGCGCGCAGGCCGTCCAGGCCGGCGCCGGAGTCGGGGCGGCGGGAGGGCCGGGAGCCGAGGTGGAGGTCGGCGAGCTGGTCCACGGGGGTGGAGGCGAAGAAGTAGGCGGGCAGGTCGGGGTCCTCGACCAGGCTGCGGTAGGCGGCGTGGGCGGCGTCGGAGACGACGTCCATGGCCGCGTCCCAGCGGGCGAGGGCCTCGTCGGACTGGCGGGGGGCGGTGTGCAGGGCGGAGGCCTGCAGGGTGGCCGCGACCGTCAGTTCCAGGTTCTCCCGGGCGAGGGAGGGGATGAGGTACTTGTCGGAGATGACCTCGCCCTGTTCGGTGACCTTGATCTCGCCCTCCAGGGTGCCCCAGGGCTGGGCGAGGATGGCGTCGTGGGAGGGGCCGCCGCCGCGGCCGACGGTGCCGCCGCGGCCGTGGAAGAGGCGCAGGCGCACGCCGTAGCGGTGGGCGACGTCGCGCAGTCGGCGCTGGGCGCGGTGGATCTCCCACTGGCTGGTGGTGATGCCGCCGAACTTGGAGGAGTCGGAGTAGCCGAGCATGACCTCCTGGACGTCGCCGCGCAGCGCGACCAGGCGCCGGTAGGACGGGTCGGAGAGCATGTCCTCGAGGATGGTGTCGGCGGCGCGCAGCTCGTCGGTGGTCTCCAGGAGGGGGACGATACCGATCTTGGCCCAGCCGGCGTGGAGGTCGACGAGTCCGGCCTCGCGGGCGAGGACGGCGGCGGCGAAGACGTCGTCGGCGCCCTGGCACATGGAGATGATGTAGGACTCGACGACCTCGGGTCCGAAGACTTCGAGGGCGCGCTTGACCGTCTCGAAGACGCCGAGGGTCTTGGCGCCGGCCGCGTCGACGGGGGCCGGGGTGGGTGCGAGCGGGCGGCGGGAGCGCAGTTCCTTGGCGAGGAGCTTGGCCCGGTATTCGCGGGGCATGTCGGCGTAGCGCCAGGATTCCTCGCCGAGGCGGTCGAAGAGCTGGCCGAGGGCGTGGTGGTGGGCGTCGGCGTGTTCGCGGACGTCCATGGTGGCGAGCTGGAGGCCGAAGGCGGCCAGGGTGCGGATGGTGCGGCTCATGCGGCCGTCGGCGAAGAGTGCGCCGCGGTGCTCGCGCAGGGAGGTCTGGATGAGCCTGAGGTCGGTGAGCAGTTCGCCGGTGCCGAGGTAGTCGCGGCCGTCCTCGTGCGGGGTGCCCTTGGCGAGGCGCTGCTTGGTGTTCTCCAGCTTCTGCCGGATGCAGGTGGCCTTGAGGCGGTAGGGCTCCTCGGCGTTGAGGCGCTTGTAGCGGGGGCTGATCTCGGGCAGCCGCTCCAGGTCGGTCTGGAGGGACTGGAGGAGTTCGTCGGTGGCGCCGGCGTAGCGGATGGAGTTGGAGAGCAGGCCGCGCAGTTCGTCGATCATCTCCAGGGCGTCGTTGATGCCGTGTTCGTGCTGGAGGATGAGGACGTCCCAGGTGACCTGGGGGGTGACGTTGGGGTTGCCGTCGCGGTCGCCGCCGATCCAGGTGCCGAAGGTGAGGGGGCGGGTGTCGTCGGGGAGCTTGACGCCGACGCGCTCCAGTTCGGCGGTGAGGTCCTCCAGGACGTCGCCGACGGCGTCGGCGTGCAGCTCGTCGAGGTAGTAGATGGCGTTGCGGGCCTCGTCGGCGGGCTCGGGACGTACGACGCGCAGTTCGTCGGTCTGCCAGACGAGGTCGATGTTCTCGGCGAGGCGGACGTCGTGGCGGCGGCGGTCGGAGTCGAGGACGGGGGTGTCCAGGAGCGCGGCGATGCGCCGGAGCTTGTTGAGGACCGAACGGCGCGCGGCCTCGGTGGGGTGTGCCGTGAACACCGGGCGAACGTTGAGGTGCTCGACGGCCTGCCTCAGGTGCTCGGGGTCGGCGTCCTTGAGGCGGTCGGCGGTGCGGGCGAGCAGGCCGCCCTCGGCGGCGCGCCGGGCGCGCAGCTCGCGGCCGCGGTGCACCTGTTCGGTGACGTTGGCCAGGTGGAAGTAGGTGGAGAAGGCTCGGACCAGCTGGGCGGCGGTCTGCAGTTCGGTGCCGCGCAGCAGCTCGGCGGCGGCCTCGCCGTCCTCTCGGGTGAGGCGGCGGACCTTCTCGACCAGTTCCAGGAGGTCGGGGCCTTCCTGCCGTACGAGGGTCTCGCCCAGGAGGTCACCCAGTCGCCTGATGTCGGCGCGCAGCTCGCTGCTGGTCGTGGTGGTCTGGTCGTCGGCACTGCTCACAGGTGCGGCTCCTTGCAGTGTTGAAGCTCATCTGGGAGGGAACCCGGGGCATCGATCCACCACGCGGCGGGTACCGCATACGGGCCGGATGGTCCGGGAAGGAATCAGAGCGGACCGCGCTGTCCGACCGACTCCCAGGATAGGTGTCCACTCGGACGCGCAGGTTCTCGGGCTCTTGCCGCCGGGCGATGCGCTGCCATACTTACGACGCCGTAGGTTACGGAACCGTAGGGAGGTCCCGTTCCTGTCCCGTCCGGTCCGCGGGCACCACGGCAGCTGCTTCCACCCTCGAACCCCCCAGGGGACGCGCATGACCTCAAGTTCCGATGTGATCGAAGAAGCCCGTCAGGCCACCGACACGACCACCCCCTCCGCCACGCTGGGCGGCGAGCAGAAGCGTTCGATCGAGCAGATCACGCTGCTCCTGTTCATCCTCGTGCCGTTCCTGGCACTCGTGGCGGCTGTGCCGCTGGCCTGGGGCTGGGGGGTGAGCTGGCTCGATCTGGGCCTGATGGTGTTCTTCTACTACCTCGGGTGCCACGGCATCACGATCGGTTTCCACCGGTATTTCACCCATGGTTCGTTCAAGGCCAGGCGGCCCCTGCGGATCGCGTTGGCGATCATGGGTTCGATGGCGGTCGAGGGCCCGCTGGTGCGGTGGGTGGCCGACCACCGAAAGCATCACAAGTTCTCCGACGCCGAGGGTGACCCGCATTCGCCGTGGCGGTTCGGGGAGACGGTTCCCGCGCTGGTCAAGGGTCTGTGGTGGGCGCACATCGGCTGGCTGTTCGACGAGGAGCAGACCTCGCAGGAGAAGTACGCGCCGGACCTGATCAAGGACGGCGCCATCCGGGCGGTCTCCCGCCAGTTCGTGCTGTGGACGGCCGTGTCCCTGCTGCTGCCTCCGCTGATCGGCGGGCTGGTGACGATGTCCTGGTGGGGTGCGTTCACCGCGTTCTTCTGGGGGTCACTCGTGCGAGTGGCGCTGCTGCACCATGTGACGTGGTCGATCAACTCGATCTGTCATGCGGTGGGCAAGCGGCCGTTCAAGTCGCGGGACCGTTCGGGCAACGTGTGGTGGCTGGCGGTGCTGTCGTGCGGGGAGTCCTGGCACAACCTGCACCACGCCGACCCGACCTCCGCGCGTCACGGCGTGATGCGCGGCCAGATCGACTCCTCCGCGCGGATCATCCGCTGGTTCGAGCTGCTGGGCTGGGCGTACGACGTGCGCTGGCCGTCACGCTCGCGTATCGATTCGCGGCGTAATACCGAGGAAGGCGGCTCCCGGCGCCGGAAGGAGACCGTAAAGGCGGCATGATTGACGCCGTGGCGACCGACTCCAGCACTCCCAGTACCGATAAGCCGCGGCGAGCGCGCCGGACCCGTATGACCGGTGCCGAGCGCCGCCAGCAGCTGCTGGAGATCGGTCGCACCCTCTTTGCGGCGAAGGGTTTCGAGGGCACTTCGGTGGAGGAGATCGCGGCGAAGGCCGGGGTGTCCAAGCCGGTGGTGTACGAGCACTTCGGTGGCAAGGAGGGGCTGTACGCGGTGGTGGTGGACCGCGAGATGCGCCGCCTGCTGGACATGGTCACCGGTTCCCTCACGGCCGGCCACCCCCGTGAACTGTGCGAGCAGGCCGCTTTCGCTCTCCTGGACTACATCGAGGAGTGCACGGACGGTTTCCGCATCCTGGTGCGTGATTCGCCGATCCCGCAGTCGACCGGCTCGTTCGCGTCGCTGATCTCGGACATCGCCACCCAGGTGGAGGACATCCTGGGCCGCGAGTTCAAGTCCCGCGGCTTCGATCCCAAGCTCGCGCCGCTGTATGCGCAGGCCCTGGTCGGCATGGTCGCGCTGACCGGGCAGTGGTGGCTGGACGTGCGCCGCCCGAAGAAGGCGGAGGTCGCGGCCCATCTGGTGAACCTGGCGTGGCACGGCCTGGACGGGCTGGAGCCGAAGCCGCGGTTGATAGGGCACCGGAAAAGCTGACATTCGCCTCAAGAGGTGACATCAATGGACCACGAGATGCGTCTTGTGGAACGAACGAGGCGCGACCGAGCGTGCGATCAGCGCTGCTCGTGCCCGACTCGGTGACCTCGTCCGGCGTGCGGCGCACGGACGCGGTGTCCGAGCCGGGAGGCCGTCGACGCTCGCCGGAACACCACTCCACCGCCTGCGGTGTCACCGTCCGGCGCCTGCGGGTGGGCGACCACCGCATGCTGTGCGCCGTCGGCGACGAGGTGATCCACGTTCTCGTCACCCACCCGGGCCGGACGGCCTGAGCGCCTCCAGGAACTCCAGCCGGTTGCCGACCGGGTCCTCGGAGTAGAAGCGCAGGTGGCCGGGCAGGTTGTCGTCCCAGGTCACGGGGGCGCCGTGGGCGGCGAGGCGGGCCGCGTAGGCCTCGATGTCCGTCACGCGCAGCCCCGGGTGGGCCTTCCTCGCGGGGCGGAAGTCTTTCTCGATGCCCAGGTGGAGCTGCACGGATCCCGCCTGGAACCAGCAGCCGCCGCGTGCCGCGAGCGCCGGCGGCTTGACGATCTCCGTCATGCCGAGGGCGTCCTCGTAGTACGTCCGCAGCTCCGGCTCGGATCGGGGCGGGGCCGCCAGCTGGACGTGATCGACGGCGGCGAGCATCCTCACGCCCCCTTCACGGCCACGGCGAACAGGCGCCGGAAGGGCAGGACCGTGCCGTAGGGCGCGCTCGGGTAGGCCTCGCGGAGCAGGTCGCGGTACTCGGTGACGAAGGCGTCGCGGGCCTCGGGGTCGTCGGCGAGGGCGGTCAGGGCGGGGCGCAGGCCGGTGCCCTTGACCCAGTCCAGGACCGGGTCCTCACCGGCGAGGACGTGGCAGTAGGTCGTCTGCCACACGTCGGTGGCGCAGCCGAGGCGGGCGAGGCGGTCCAGGTAGGTGCCGGGGGTGTGGACGGAGTCCGTGCGGCGCAGGACGTCGGCGAGGCGGGCCTTCCAGCGGGGTGTGGCGGCGAGGTCGCGCATCAGGGCGTGCAGCGGGGCGTCGATGTTGTCGGGGACCTGGAAGGCGAAGGTGCCGCCGGGTTTCAGGGCGGCGATCCAGTCGGGGAAGCGGTCGGTGTGCCCCGGCACCCAGTGGAGGGTGGCGTTGGAGACGATCAGGTCGCAGGGTTCGTCAGGCGTCCAGGTGCGGGCGTCGGCGGGGGCGAAGTCCAGGCGGCCGCCCTGGGCCGTGGCGCCGGCGTGGTCGACGTGGGCCTTGTCGAGCATCTCGGGCGAGTTGTCGTAGCCGGTGATGTGCGCGGTGGGCCAGCGGTCGGCGAGCAGGGCGGTGACGTTGCCGGGGCCGCAGCCGAGGTCGGCGATGCGCGGGCGCTCGTCCGGGAGGGCGGGGATGCGGGCGAGGAGGTCGGTGAAGGGGCGGGCGCGGTGGCCGGCGTGGCGGAGGTACTGGGCAGGGTCCCAGGTGGGCGTCGTCATGTCGTCCACTGTCCCGCCCCATATATCTTGATGTCAAGAGACTCGAGATCAAGAGACTTCATGTCGACACAACCACTACACTGATCTCCATGGAGGACGAGGTCGATCGACTGGTCGCAGCGTGGCGCCGGGAGCGTCCGGACCTCGATGTGGAGCCGCTGGAAGTGCTCAGCCGGGTGAGCAGACTGGCCCGGCACCTGGACCGCGCACGCCGGCTCGCCTTTTCCGAGCATGAGCTGGAGCCCTGGGAGTTCGACGTGCTGACCGCCCTCAGGCGCGCGGGCACGCCGTACCAGCTCTCGCCCGGGCAGCTGCTGACGCAGACCCTGGTCACCTCGGGCACGATGACCAACCGGATCGACCGGCTCGCGAAGAAGGGCCTGGTGGAGCGGCTGCCCGATCCGAGCGACCGGCGGGGCGTCCTGGTCCGGCTGACCGATACGGGCCGCGACCGTGCCGACCAGGCGCTGGCGGGCCTGCTGGAGCAGGAGCGGGCGATCCTCGCCGAGCTGTCCCGCACCCAGCGGGGCGAACTGGCCGGTCTGCTACGCCAGTTGACGGCCCCGTTCGACAACATCCCCGGTTAGGGACCTGCCGGGCGGCTCCTGCCGAAGACGCGGGGTCCGGCACGCACATCTGCGGCGTTGTCGTCACTCTCCCCCACGCTCGAACGAGCTCGCGCGGGGGCACCCCCATCGCTCCGCCTCGACTCCCTTCTCCGCCTTGCAGCTGCACGCACCAGACCCCGCTCGGGTGTGCGGATCAGGCGCTGTTCGTTTCCTCCGGCATGACCCGCCCGGCAGGCCCCAGGTCGACCGGCCCCACGCCCGCCCGCCGGGCGAGCGCCACGGCGGCCAGCGTCGAGTGGACGCCCAGCTTGCCGAGGACGTTCTGCATATGGGTGCGCACGGTGTGCGGGGAGAGGAACAGCCGCTCGGCGACGGCCTTGCGGCCGAGCCCCGCGACCATGCAGCGCAGCACCTCCCGCTCGCGCGGGGTCAGCGACTCCACCAGCCGCTCGCTCTCGGTGCGGTGCTTGCGCGCCGCCGTCAGCTCCTTGAGGACGCCGGTGAGCAGCGCGGGCGGCAGATGGGTCTCGTCGCGCAGCACCCCTCGTATCACCGTCAGCAGCCGGGACAGCGAGCAGTCCTTGGCGACCCAGCCGGAGGCGCCGGCCTGCAGGGCGAGGGCCGCGCGCCGGGCGTCGTCCTTCTCGGCGAGGACCACGGTGCGCACCGCGGGCTGCGCCGAGCGGACGCCCGCGACCAGCGAGATGCCGTCGACCAGGCCCTCCTCGTCACCCTCCTGCACGGACACGGCCGGGCGTATGGCCGGCAGGTTGCCGCCGAGGTCGGCGTCGACCAGAAGGACGTCGTAGCGGCGGCCCTCGGCGGCCGCGCGCTCCAGGCAGCGCAGCGCGGCCGGGCCGCTGCCCGCGGCAAAGACGTCGACGTCGGGCTCGGCCGCCAGAGCGGCCGCGAGCGACTCCGCGAAGATGCGGTGGTCGTCGACCACCAGGACTCGAATACGAACCACGAAACCCCCTTCCCCGGGCTCCGCACGGAGCAGGGGATAGCCAAGGTCCGGAAAACGGCGACCCGAGCGGGCACGACACCTGCGGAGGGAATGCCGACCGGACGGCCGCCGCCGCCTCGGAAACTGCTACCCCCACCACAGGCGCCGTACCCGCCTGTCTCGCCCCCTGATCAGCACCGGCCCCCACCGGTGCTGTCCATCAGAGTACGGATGGGAGCAGTGCGCGGAAGTCGATTTGCAGAACTGGCTGTCCGGCACGTTTATGGTGTGCCGCATGTTTCGTATTGAGGCGGAAGTCGACAAAGCCCGACGTGATCTGCTCCGCTCCCGGCTGCGGGACACCAACACGGCGGCTTCGCCGGTGCTGGCGGCCCTGCGCGGCACGCCCGGCGAACGCGAAGTGCCCCTCCACGTCTGGGCCATGCACGGCTCGGGCGACCTGGCCGGCGGCATGGTCGGTCACACCTGGGCGACCTGGCTGCACGTCACCTACCTGTGGGTCGACGCCCGGCACCGCGGCGCGGGCCTCGGCTCCCGCCTCCTGGCCGAGGCCGAGCGCATCGCCCGCACCGACCGCGGCTGCGTCTCGGCCCGCCTGGAGACCTGGGACTTCCAGGCACCGCAGTTCTACCGCAGGCAGGGCTACGACGTGGTGTGCGTGGTCCCCGACTATCCGCCGGGGATCACGGAGTTCACGCTGACCAAGCGCCTGGGCTGACGGAGGGTCACTCCGGCGCGGGAGGGTGTGGCGGGGGCGGAGGCGGGGGCGGGTAGAGCGGCCGGGGCGGGATCCTGGGCGCGGGCGGACCCGCCGGTGCGGGCGGAGGCGGCTGAGGCTCCATCGACCGCCGGGGACGGGGTGCCGGCGGCCGGGGCGTCAGGGGCGGCGCCGGGGCCGGCGGCGAAGGCGGAGACAACGGCGGCTCGTCCTCCGCCAGCACCGGGCCGCCCGCCCGCAGCCGCTCGATGGTCCGCTCGGCCCGGCGCCGGGCCCGGGGGTCGTCGTCGCGCCGGAAGCGCAGCCCGACGCTCGAGGGGGTGCGATAGGTGGAGGCGGGGAACTGGACGACTCTGCCGCCGCGCTGCTCGACGGAGACCAACTCGTACCCGAGCGCGTGCGCGATCTGCTCGGCCAGCGCTCTCTGCCCCAGGCCGAGCCGGAGTTCGACGTGACCCCGCCCGTCGAAGCGGGACCGTATCGCGTCGGCGTCCATCAGGCCCCGCCTCCCGTGAAAGTCCGTCGGCCCCGCACAGTCGTGCGAGGCCGACGAGGCTATCGCAGGTTCAGCCGACCCGGCGTGCCCCCGCCGAAGGCACCGCCTCGAACACCCGCGGTGCCGTGAAGCCGGCCGCGGCGAAGGCCTCCTCGACCGCCTTGGTGAGGGTGCCGACGTCCGTGGCCTCCGTGAGGACGATCGCCGAGCCGCCGAAGCCGCCGCCGGTCATCCGGGCGCCGAGCGCGCCGTTCTCCAGCGCGGTGTCCACGACCAGGTCCAGCTCCGGGCAGGAGATGCGGAAGTCGTCCCGCAGGGAGGCGTGGCCCGCGGTGAGGACCGGTCCGATGGCGCGGGTCTCACCGGAACGCAGCAGTTCCACGACCCGCTCCACCCGCTGGTCCTCGGTGACGACGTGCCGGACCAGGCGGACGACCTCCTCCTCGTCGCCGAGGCGGGCGAGGGCCGCGTCGAGTCCGGCGTACGGGATGTCACGGAGGGCGTCGACACCCAGCAGGGCCGCGCCCTTCTCGCAGCCGGCCCGGCGCTTGCCGTACTCGCCGCCGCTGTGGGCGTGCTTGACCTGCGTGTCGACCACCAGCAGACGCAGGCCCTCGGCCGCCAGATCGAACGGGATCTGCTGCTGGGACAGGTCGCGGGTGTCGAGGAAGAGCGCATGGCCCTCCTCGCAGCAGGCCGAGGCCGTCTGGTCCATGATCCCGGTCGGCGCGCCGACGTAGACGTTCTCGGCGCGCTGGCACAGCCGGGCCAGCTGCCAGCGCTGCAGGCCGAGGCCGTACAGGTCGTTCAGCGCGAGCGCGATCACGACCTCCAGGGCCGCGGAGGAGGACAGGCCCGCGCCGGTCGGGACCGTGGCGGCGAGGTGGATGTCGGCACCGGCGACCGGGTGCCCGGCCTCGCGCAGGGCCCAGACCACGCCCGCCGGGTACGCCGTCCACGTCGCGTCGCTCTGCGGTGCGAGAGCCTCCAACGCCAGCTCCACGACCGGGCCCTCGACGTCCGCCGAGTGCAGGCGCAGGATGCCGTCGGTGCGGCGGGAGACGGCCGCCGTCGCGCGGTGCGGCAGCGCGAACGGCATCACGAAGCCGTCGTTGTAGTCGGTGTGCTCGCCGATCAGGTTGACCCGGCCCGGCGCCGCCCACACCCCTTCCGGCTCGGCCCCGTACAGCTCGGCGAAGTGCTCCCGGACCTGCTGTGCCCCCACTAGTGCTCCTCTGCGATGTGCTGAGTGAACTCCCACGCGTCCGCGACGATCCCCGCGAGGTCCGCACGGGACGGGTTCCAGCCCAGCTTCTCGCGGGCCGTGTCCGCCGAGGCGACCAGCACCGCCGGGTCGCCGCCGCGGCGCGGGGCCACGACCTCGGGGATCGGGTGCCCGGTGACCTTGCGGACGGTCTCGACGACCTCGCGGACGGAGAAGCCGCTGCCGTTGCCGAGGTTGCAGATCAGGTGCTCGCCGGGCTGTGCGGCCGTCAGGGCCAGCAGGTGGGCCTCGGCCAGGTCCGCGACGTGGATGTAGTCGCGGATGCAGGTGCCGTCCGGGGTCGGGTAGTCGTCGCCGTAGACGGAGATCGCGTCGCGGCGGCCCTGGGCGACCTGGAGGACGAGCGGGATGAGGTGGGACTCGGGGTCGTGGCGCTCGCCGTGGGCGCCGTACGCACCGGCCACGTTGAAGTAGCGCAGGGACACCGCGGCCAGGCCGTGGGCGTTCGCCTCGCTGGTGATCATGTGGTCGACGGCGAGCTTGCTGGCGCCGTAGGGGTTGGTGGGCCTGGTCGGGGCGCTCTCCACGATCGGGACCTGCTCCGGCTCGCCGTAGGTGGCCGCGGTGGAGGAGAAGACCAGCTTGCGGACGCCCGACTCGCGCATCGCGCCGAGCAGGGCCATGCTGCCGGCCACGTTGTTGTCCCAGTACTTCTCGGGCTTCACCACCGACTCGCCGACCTGCGAGGACGCGGCGAAGTGCAGCACGCCGTCGTAGGAGGAGTCGAGCCACTTCGCGGCGTCGCGGATGTCGCCCTCGACGAACGCGGCACCGGCGGGCACGCCCTCGCGAAAGCCGGTGGAGAGGTTGTCGAGGACGGTGACCTCGTGGCCGGCCTCCAGCAGATGCTGGGCCACGACACTGCCGACGTAACCCGCGCCACCCGTCACCAGGTACTTCATGAACTCGCTACCTCTCGCAGTCGCTCGGCCGCGCGCTCCGGCGGCACGTCGTTGATGAACACACTCATGCCGGACTCGGAACCCGCGAGAAACTTCAGCTTGCCGGAAGTGCGGCGAATGGTGAAAAGCTCGAGGTGGAGCGCGAAGTCGTCCCGCGTCACACCGTCGAACTCCGCCAGCGCGCCGAACGGGGCCTGGTGCCAGGCCGCGATGTACGGCGTCGGCGGCTCGTCCACCGGGTTCTCCCCTCTGTCCAGCGCGAAGTTCTCCCCTCCGACCCGGCCGTCGAAGATCCGGTCGAAGCGCCTCAAGAGTTCCAGATAGATCTGGGGGAATTCTGTGCGTGCCGCCTCGTCGAGCGCGAGCAGATCGGGCACGCGGCGCTTCGGGTACAGGTGGACCTCGTAGGGCCAGTGCGCCGCGTAGGGCACGAAGGCCGCCCAGTGTTCACCCTCAAGGACGACCCGCTCCCCGGCGAGTTCCCGCTCCAGAGCGGCGTCGAACAGGTTCTCCCCGCCCGTCGCCTCCCGGTGGGCGGCGAGCGAGCGGAGCATCAGCGCGGTGCGGGGGGTGGTGAAGGGGTAGGCGTAGATCTGACCGTGCGGGTGGCCGAGCGTCACTCCGATCTCCTCGCCCCGGTTCTCGAAACAGAACACCTGCTCGACGGAGGGCAGATGCGACAGCTCCGACGTGCGGTCCGTCCAGGCGTCCAGCACCAGGCGCGCCTGCTCCTCGGTGAGGTCGGCGAAGGAGGCATCGTGGTCGGAGGTGAAGCAGACCACCTCGCAGCGTCCGAGGTCGCCGGCGAGCGAGGGGAAGCGGTTCTCGAAGACGACGACGTCGTAGGAGGAGTCCGGGATCTCGCTCAGCCGCCCGTCCCGGGTCGGGCACAGCGGGCACTCGTCGGCCGGCGGGTGGTAGGTGCGGCCCTGCCGGTGGGAGGCGATCGCGACCGGGTCGCCGAGCAGCACGTCCCGGCGGATCTCGGACGTGGTGACCGTACGGTCCAGCGGGCGGCGGTCGACCGCGTCCCGCACGGTGTCGTCCCGGAGGTCGTAGTAGATCAGCTCACGACCGTCGGCGAGCCGGGTCGAGGTCTTCTTCACAACAACTCGCCTTTCGTCTGTGCCGAGGGAGACGTCCGCACTCAATCACCCAACACAATCAAACATAACAGACCACAACCCGACAACCTCTAGGACCATCACAATCAAACAAAGAACATCAACAGAAGTGTTCAATTACTGAACGCGGAGGCGTAGGTTCCGCTCTGGATCAGTTCGCGCAACGAAGCGAGTTCTCATGCAAACCCCCACACAAGCCACCCTCCAGCTGGCGGCGGAGCTACGGCTCCCCACCAACTGGCTGGACTACACGATCCTGGCGATCTACTTCGTCGTCGTCCTCGGCATCGGCTTCGCGGCCCGCCGCTCGGTGAAGACCACCCTCGACTTCTTCCTCTCGGGACGCTCGCTGCCCGCGTGGATCACCGGCCTCGCCTTCATCTCCGCGAACCTGGCAGCAACCGAGATCCTGGGCATGGCCGCGAACAGCGCCCAGTACGGCGCCTACACCGTGCACTGGTACTGGATCGGCGCCATCCCGGCCATGGTCTTCCTGGGCCTGGTGATGATGCCCTTCTACTACGGCAGCAAGGTCCGCTCGGTCCCCGAGTTCCTGCTGCTGCGCTTCGACCGGGGCGCCCACCTGCTCAGTTCGATCCTGTTCGCCTTCGCCGCCATCCTGATCGCCGGCGTCAACCTCTACGCCCTCGCGATCGTCGTCGAGGCCCTGCTCGGCTGGCCGCAGTGGGTGGCCATCGTGGTCGCCGGCGCCTTCGTGCTGGCGTACATCACGCTCGGCGGCCTGTCCTCCGCGATCTACAACGAGGTGCTGCAGTTCTTCGTGATCCTGGCCGCCCTCATCCCGATCACCGTCCTCGGCCTGAAGAAGGTCGGCGGCTGGGGCGGCCTGACCGACAAGCTCACCGCCGCCCACGGCGAGCACTTCACCACCGCCTGGGGCGGCACCGGCATCGGCAGCGCCAACCCGCTCGGCGCCAACTGGCTGACCATCGTCCTCGGCCTCGGCTTCGTCCTCTCCTTCGGCTACTGGACGACCAACTTCGCCGAGGTGCAGCGCGCCCTGTCCGCGAAGAACCTCTCCGCCTCCCAGCGCACCCCGCTGATCGCCGCCTACCCGAAGGTCTTCATCGTCTTCCTGGTGATGATCCCCGGCCTGGTCGCCGCCGCGCTCATCCCGAACTTCGGCACCACCGGCTCCGGCTACCAGTACAACGACGCCATCCCGTACCTGATGCAGGAGCTGCTGCCCAACGGCGTGCTCGGCATCGCCGTCACCGGTCTGCTCGCCGCGTTCATGGCCGGCATGGCCGCCAACGTGTCGTCGTTCAACACGGTGTTCACCAACGACATCTGGGGCCGCTACGTCGTGCGGGGACGCGAGGACGGGTACTACGTGCGCTTCGGCCGGCTCATCACCGCGATCGGGGTGGCCGCATCGGTCGGCACGGCGTTCCTGGCGTCCTCGTTCTCGAACATCATGAGCTACCTGCAGACGCTGTTTTCCTTCTTCAACGTGCCGATGTTCGTCGTCTTCATCGTCGGCATGTTCTGGAAGCGGGCGTCCGCCAAGTCCGGCTTCTGGGGCCTGCTCGCCGGCACGGTCACGGCGATGGTCAACTACTTCGTCCTCTACAAGAGGGGCATCATCTCGATCCCCACCGACCAGGGCGCCAACTTCGTCTCCGCCATCGCGGGCTTCGTCGCCGGCGCGGTCGTCATGTTCGCCGTGTCCCTGTTCACCAGGCCGAAGCCGGAGCAGGAGCTGCAGGGTCTCGTCTACGGCACCCGCTCCCCCGGCATGTCCGAACCGCCCGCCCCCGGCGACGAGGCCTGGTACCGCAGGCCCGCCCTGCTGGGCTGGGGCGCGATCGTCCTGGCCGCCGCCTGCTACATCCCGTTCTCGCTCTGACCGCGGGAGGATGAGGAAACCATGACCGAGCACTCCGACCGCTCCCACGAGCACTTCCACTACTCGGAGGAGGACGTCCAGCGGGAGGTCTCCGAGCTGGAGACCAAGTCCGCGACGGCCGCCCGCATCTTCGACCTGCGCCGCATCATCGGCGGCCTGTTCGTGCTCTACGGCGTCATCGTCACGATCACCGGCATCACCGACTCCCAGGCCGCCATCGACAAGGCCGAAGGCGTCAACATCAACCTGTGGACCGGCATCGGCATGCTGCTGCTGGGCCTCTTCTTCCTGGCCTGGCTCAAGCTGCGGCCCACCCCGCCGCCGCTTCCTCCGGAGGGCTTGCCGGAAGAGAAGGAGTAGCGCCGGCGGGTTGAGGATCGTCCCCGGCTGCGGGCCGTTCCCGGCTGCGGCCGCCCCAGGCTTCGGACCGTTCCCGGCTGCGGGCCGCCCCAGGCTTCGGACCGTTCCCGGCTGCGGGTGCGTGGGGGCTGGTCGCGCAGTTCCCCGCGCCCCTTACGGGGGCGCGTGCAGCTTGCGTGGTTGCCAGCCCAGGAGAGCTGGTCGCGCCCAGCGGCGGAGCCGCATGCCGACACAGCCCCGCGCCCCTGACGGGGCGCGCGCAGCTCGCGCAATTGCCCGCCCGCCGTGCTGCGGAGCCGCAGGCCGTTACGGATCCGCGCCCCTTCAACCCGGCTGCGGGCAGTCTTGTCTCCCCCCAGTGCCTTGAGGGCCTCGGGGACCCCAGGGCGGCACGGGTGGGCGCGGCGGCACCCGGTCGGCACCGGTGAGCGTGCCCACCCGGGGCCGGCAGCAACACCGGGCACCCACCAGGGGCCGGGACTCCCTACAGCTCCGGTCCCGGGGCGTCCGTCCGTGCGCCCGCGCGGTCCAGTAGGCCCGTGCGGGCCGCCAGTGCCGCCGCCTCCAGGCGGGACCCCACGCCGAGTTTCATCAGCACCCGCTGCACATGCGTACGCGCAGTGCTCGGCGCGATGCCCATGCCGGCCGCGATCAGTCTGGTGTCCTCGCCGTCGGCCACCCGGACCAGCACCTCCACCTCCCGCGGCGTCAGCATCTGCAGCAGCCGCTGCCCCTCGTCGTCGGGCTGTGCCGCCGGATTGAGCAGCTCACCGAAGGCGCCCTGCAGCAGCTGCGGCGCCACCGCCGCCTCTCCCGCCCTGGCCTTCATGATGGCCCGCTCGACCCCCTCGATCCGCTCGTCGTGCCGCACGTACCCCGACGCGCCGGAGGCGAAGGCCGCCGCGATGCCCCGCGGAGACGGCACCGGACCCAGCACCAGTACCGCGACCTGCGGCCGCTCCCGCTTGATCTTCACCACCGGGTCGAAGGCCCCCGGCTCGGCCGGCGCCGCCGTGCCCAGCAGGCACACTTCCGGCGCCCGCGCGATCACCAGATCCGCCGCGCCCGCGGCGGGCGCAGCCGCAGCCAGCACCCGGTGCCCGCGCAGCTTCAGCGCAGACGCCAGCGCCTCCGCGAGCAGCCGGTGGTCGTCGACCACCATGAGCCGCACTCCCATTAGAGCAACCCCCCAGTCCCCCCCATGGATGCCCCACTATGGACGCCCACCGGACCACAAGGACAGAGGGCCCCCCGGCCCCCGCCCTCCATATGCCCCCGGAAGCTACACGCTTGTTCGACGTCGCGCTGCCCCTACGAAGGAGAAGTGCCCCGGATCGATGAAATCCGGGGCACTCCCTTGGTAATCCCTCGTAAGGGGCCCGGCGCTCGGAAGCGCCGGGAGGCGTACGGTCAGCCGCCTGCGCCGAAGGCGACCAGCAGGTACTCCTTGCCGTAGGACACCTTGTGTGCGAACACCGCCGACATGTACAGCCGGCCCTGCCCGTACAGGAACTCCGCGTAGTCCGGCAGCATCGTGGTCTCCGCCTGCCGTGCGTCCTGTGTGGCCGGGTTCTCCAGCAGCTTGGTCGCCTTGAAGGAGCCGCCGTCGATGCTGACGACCTGGCCGCCCTTGTCGTACGGCGGGTGCTTGTAGGCGAGCAGGTTGCCGCCGTCCATGCGCAGCGGGTAGATCGTGTAGCCGTCGCCGGCGTCGGCCTTCTGGCCGGTCTCCTTGCCGGTGTTCAGGTCGAAGGCGACGATCTCGTTGGTCCTGTTGTACTGCCCGGTGCCGTCGTGCTCCACCGTCGGCAAGTACAGCTTGCCGTTGCCGACGACGATCTCCTTGCAGTCCTCGATGCGGGTGATGCCGTCGCACTTGCCGCCGTAGGTCTTGCCCGGCGCGGAGATGTGGCTGAGCAGCTTGCCGGTCTTGTTGTCGATGGAGAAGTAGTCCAAGCCGTCGTCACCGCCGCCGCTGTCGCCCACGCGGGCAGCCACCACCAGCGGGTCGGTGGAGACGACGGCGGCGTAGTCGATGCCCGGGTCCATCTTGTACTCGGAGATCACCTTCCCGGACTTCGGGTCGATGGTCTGGATGTGCAGCTGGCGGTTGTCGTACTCGCCGCACTTGCGCACCGCGACCAGCTTGGTGCCGCCGCCGTACCCGGCGTCGTAGCAGGTGTCCCCCGGCTTGGGCTGCCACAGCACCTTGCCGGAGTCGATGTCGAACGCGGCGCCGCCGCTGCTGCTGCCGAGGGCGACGGTGTGCTGGGCGACCGTCACGTTGTCGAAGGTCATCGGGGAGTCGCCGTTCTTGACCGTCTTGGTCCACAGCCGGGCGCCCCGGTCGAGGTCGATGGCCGCGATCTGGCTGCATCCCGCGGTGGTGTTCTGCGAGGGCATCTTCGGCTGGAAGGCGATCGCCGTCTTGTTGTCCGCGGTGACCTGCTTGGTGGCCGCGCACACCGGGCCGGGCAGCTTCAGCGTCCACAGCTTGGTGCCCCTGGCGGGGTCGTAGCCGACGACCTCGGCGATGCCGCTCTTGGCGTACACCTTGTCGGTCAGCCAGGAGCCGGAGGTGACGACGGTGTCGTCCGTCTTGGGCAGCGGGACCTGGAAGAGGACCTTGGCGGCGGGGTCCGACGGCACCTTCTCCTTGCCGCCGGTCGTCCCCCCGGAGCCGTCCTTGCCGCCCGTGCCGCCGCTGGAGCTCGCGCTGTCGTGCTTCTTGTCGTCGCCGCCGGAGGACTTGGCGTACCAGACACCACCGGCGACGATCAGGGCGATCACGACGAGCGCGGACACGATGACGGCCACCGTGGTGTTGTTGCGGCCGCCGCCGGACGGCGCGGGCTGCGCGGGCATCGGCGCGGTGGGCGCGCCCGGATAGCCGTACCCCGGCTGCTGGCCGTACGGGGCGGTCTGCCCGTACGGGTTCTGCTGCGTGCCCGGGTAGCCGTAGCCGGGCTGGGGCTGCTGGGGTGCTTGGGGCGCCTGGGGATAGCCGTAGGAGGGCTGCGGCGGCTGGGGGGCCTGCGGGTGCGGGTGGCCGTAGCCGGGCTGGGGCTGCTGGGGCGCCGGGGGCTGCTGGGGGTAGCCGTAGCCGGGCTGGGGGCCGCCCTTCTGCATGCTCGGCGGGGTCTGGGGCGCCGGCGGGCCGGCGGGGGGCGGCGGCGTCGCCGGGGCCGTGGGCGGCTGGTCCTGGGGCGGGCCGAAACCGCCCTGCTGCGGGGGCTGGTTGGGCGGCTGGTTCGGCGGCGGAGGGGGCGGCTGGGTCATGACGGGTGTACCTCGGTGAAGCGCTCGGGGCCGGACGGCGGAAGGGGGACGGAGAACGGGCCGGGGCTCACTTGCCGAAGGCCATCATCAGCTTCTCCTTGGAGGAGTTGCTGCCGGTCAGCCGGGTGGAGGAGATGAAGAAGCGCCCGTCGACCCAGTCGATGGCACCTTGGAAGAAGGTGTTCTCGACCTCCGCGCTGCCCGAAGGGTTCTGCAGCAGCTTGACCGGCTTGTGCGAGCCGCCGGTGACCGGGACGGACACGATCTGGCCACCGGTGTCGTACGACGGCTGCACATAGGCGACGAGCTTGCCGCCCTCGGTCCTGATCGGGGACATGGGCTCGTCCGCCGGCGACTTGACGCGCCACTTCTCCTTGCCGTTGGCAAGGCTGATGGCGACGATCTCGTTGGCGCCGGTCGTCGCGTTCGTGGGCAGGTAGAGCGTGTCGGCGTCGGCGGCGACGCCCTGGCAGCCCTGCAGGTCGCGTGCGAGGAACGACAGGTCGCAGCGCGGGGCGAACTTCTCGTCCACCTTGACCTCGGAGCGGAACTTGCCGTTCTTGGTGAAGGTGGAGATGTTCCAGGCCTTCTTGTCCTGGTTGGTCAGGTAGACCACGAGCGGGTCGAGGGAGTACACCCGCGAGGCCGACCAGCCCTTCTTGACCGGCTGCGTCCACTTGACCTTGCCGGTGGCCGGGTCGAGTTCCTGGATCTCGTCGTGCTCGTTGCTGCCGCCCGCGCCGCAGGAGGCCACCTGGACCAGCCGACCGGAACCGCCCGCGTACCCGGCCGGGAAGCAGGCCGAGCCGTACTTCTCCTTGTCGTACAGCTTGCGGCCGCTGTCGACGTCGTACGCCGTGCCCGACTCCGAGCGGCCCACCATCAGCGTCTTGCCGCTGACGGTCAGCTCGATGCTGATCGCGCTGTCGAACAGCCCGCCGTCGGCGACCTCGCCGCTCCAGCCCTTCTTGCCGGTGTTCAGGTCGATCTGCTGGAGCTGGTTGCACTTGGCACGGCTGCTGACGCCGTTCATGTACGCCACGACGATCTTGTCGTCGGCCGTCTTCTGCGGGGTGACCGCGCAGATCTTCTGCGGGAAGCTGATCGGGTCCCAGGCGGCTGTGCCGTTGCCGACGTTGTAGGCGAAGACCTGCTTGTACGCCGCCTTGACCGCCGTCTTGTCGGTGATCCACATGCCGGGGGCGTCGGCACCGGAACCCGGGGCGTCGGGTGCCGACTTGTACCAGAGCACCTTCGCGTCGCCGGGCTTGCGGCCGTCGTTGAGGTTCTCCGGGTCGCCGCCGCCGTTGCCGTTGCCGGGGTCGACCGGCGTGCCGGAGGAGGACTGCTTGCCGTCGTCGCTCTTCTCGGCGACCGGCTTCTTCTTGCCGCCGCCGTCGTCACTGGTGACCGCGTAGACGGTGCCGCCGACGACGAGCAGCGCGGCCGCCGCCGCGCCGATGATCAGCGCGGTCCTCCCCTTGGACGCCGGCTTGCCGCCGGGCGGGGTGCCGGGACCGCCCGGGTACTGCGGCTGCCCCGGGTACTGGGGCTGCTGCGGGTAGCCGTAGCCGGGCTGCGCGGCGTACGGGCCGGGCTGCGCGGGCTGGCCGTACGGGCCCGGCTGGGCGTAGGGGCCGGGCTGCTGCGGGTAGCCGTAGCCGGGCTGGGGAGGCTGAGCCGGTGCCTGGGGCGGCTGGGCCGGCGGAGGCGGCGTCTGCGGGGCGCCGAATCCGCCGCCGTGCGGCGGCTGGTCCTGCGGTGCTCCGAAGCCACCCTGCGGCGGCTGGTTGGGCGGCTGAGTCATCAGCGCTCTTCCCCCTCGTTCACTGATTTTTAGCCACGCCCTGAGGTTCGCTCACGGACCCAAGGTCGTACTCAGATTGTTCTCAGACGGCTCTTTCTATCACCCGGCACCGACAGGGCACGGGCTCGGAGGCGCCGCTGTTCCCAAGGGAGGACCGGCCTGTGATGCCGCCGTTATGCGCCTTCACGCCCCCTTCACGCGGCGCGCGCAACCGCAGTGCGGGGCCGGTTCGCGCCCCTACGCGTCCTCCGCCAGTTCCAGCCAGCGCAGCTCCAGTTCCTCGCGCTCCCCGGCCAGGTCCCGCAACTCGGCGTCCAGTTCGGCGACCTTCGCGAAGTCCGTGGCGTTCTCGGCGATCTGGGCGTGCAGCTTGGACTCCTTCTCGGAAATCTTGTCCAACTGGCGCTCGATCTTCTGGAGTTCCTTCTTGGCGGCGCGCTGGTCGGCGGCGCTCTTCTCCGGGGCGGCCGCCCTGGGTGCCGCGGCGGCTGCCTGGGCGGCGACCGCCTCCTCCATCCGCTGCCGCCGCTCCAGGTACTCGTCGATGCCGCGCGGCAGCATGCGCAGGGTGCCGTCACCGAGAAGGGCGAACACCCGGTCCGTGGTGCGCTCCACGAAGAACCGGTCGTGGGAGATGACGATCATCGAGCCGGGCCAGCCGTCGAGGACGTCCTCCAACTGGGTGAGGGTCTCGATGTCGAGGTCGTTGGTGGGCTCGTCGAGGAAGAGGACGTTCGGCTCGTCCATGAGCAGGCGCAGCAGCTGCAGGCGCCGCCGCTCGCCGCCCGACAGGTCACCGACCGGCGTCCACTGCTTCTCCTTGTTGAAGCCGAACGTCTCGCACAGCTGTCCGGCGGTCATCTCGCGGCCCTTGCCGAGGTCGACGCGCTCGCGGACCTGCTGCACGGCCTCCAGGACCCGCAGGGCGGGGTCGAGTTCGGCGACCTCCTGGGAGAGGTAGGCGAGCTTGACGGTCTTGCCGACGGCGATGCGTCCGCCGGCCGGCTGTGCCTCGCCCTCGGTCCGCGCCGCCTGGGCCATGGCCCGCAACAGGGAGGTCTTGCCGGCGCCGTTGACACCGACCAGGCCGATGCGGTCGCCGGGGCCGAGCTGCCAGGTGACGTGCTGGAGAAGGACCTTGGGCCCGGCCTGCACGGTGATGTTCTCGAGGTCGAAGACCGTCTTGCCGAGGCGGGAGGAGGCGAACTTCATCAGCTCGCTGCTGTCCCGGGGCGGCGGCACGTCCGCGATCAGCTCGTTGGCGGCCTCGACCCTGAAGCGCGGCTTGGAGGTGCGCGCGGGCGCCCCGCGCCGCAGCCAGGCCAGCTCCTTGCGGATCAGGTTCTGCCGCTTGGCCTCCTCGGTGGCGGCGATCCGCTCGCGCTCCGCGCGCGCGAAGACGTAGTCGGTGTAGCCGCCCTCGTACTCGTAGACGTCACCGCGCTGCACGTCCCACATGCGGGTGCAGACCTGGTCGAGGAACCAGCGGTCGTGGGTCACGCAGACCAGCGCCGAGCGCCGGTTCTGCAGGTGCCGGGCGAGCCAGGCGATGCCCTCGACGTCGAGGTGGTTGGTGGGCTCGTCGAGGACGAGGAGGTCCTGCTCCTCGATGAGCAGCTTGGCGAGCGCGATACGGCGCCGCTCGCCGCCGGACAGCGGTCCGATGACGGTGTCCAGGCCCTTGGGGAAGCCCGGCAGGTCGAGGCCGCCGAACAGTCCGGTCAGCACGTCACGGACCTTGGCGTTGCCCGCCCACTCGTGGTCGGCCATGTCGCCGATGACCTCGTGGCGGACGGTGGCGGCGGGGTCGAGGGAGTCGTGCTGGGTGAGCACGCCGAGGCGCAGCCCGCCGGAGTGGGTGACGCGTCCGGTGTCCGCCTCCTCCAGCTTGGCGAGCATCCGGATGAGGGTGGTCTTGCCGTCGCCGTTGCGGCCCACCACGCCGATCCGATCGCCCTCGGACACGCCGAGCGAGACGCCGTCCAGCAGGGCACGGGTGCCGTACACCTTGCTGACGTTCTCGACATTGACCAGGTTGACGGCCATTTCACTCCTGCCCCGGGGGATGGATCGACCCTCCAGGGTAGTCGGAGGGAAGGTGTCGATCTTCTGCCCGCTCCTCCCGGCGCCGCCGGTAGTGCCAGACCGCCGTCAGCGGCAGCCTCTCGTGCGCGTACTCCCCTTTCGCCTCCAGGGGACCGATGCGGTGTTCGGCCTCCACGCAGCGCGGATCGTCGCGCGCGGCCAGCCCCGCGACCGCGTAGGCGCGCGTGCGCTGCCGCTCGTCACGGGTGAGTTCCAGCAACACGTCCACGATCTCCGGCTCGGTGCCCCGGTAGTGCGCGAGCCAGAAGCACGTCCGGTCCCGTACGTCGGCGTCCGGGTCGCGGGCCAGGGCGAGGACCGCGGCCAGGCTCCGTGGGGCGAGCCCCTGCGGGTCGACGTCCAGCAGATCCGGCACCCAGGAGCGGACGTCCGGATCCGGATGTGTGGCGTACGACAGGCCCACCGCCTCGGTCTCGGGACCATCGACCCAGGTCAGCCCGTTGAGCAGGACCTGCAGCACCTGCCCGTCCCGCTCCCGCTCGGCCCAGGGGACGAACTCCCGGGCCCGGTCCTGGAAGCGGGACTTGCGCTGCCGCGCGTCCGCGATGACCAGGCTCAGCTGCACATCCGCGGCGAAGAGGCGGTTCAGCGGGTCGGGGTCGCGGCTCAGGTCCCCCGCCTCGGCCCAGGTCTCCTCGTCCAGCCGGTTGCCCAGCACCATCACCGTCTCCGACCACGTCTGGTGGTCCCGGTCCGGGTACGCCCGGGCGCGCGCGAGGAGCTCGTCGAAGGGCGTGCGCAGCCGGAGCTTGGCCTCCAGGGAGGTGAGGATCGCCAGATGCCCTTCGCACAGCGTCTGCCCGCCGAGCGTGAGCCGCTCGTACCAGCAGCCGGTCCCGTCCTCCGCTCTGGTGCGCTCGGCCGGGCCGGGCAGGCCGGTCCTGCGCCGCAGTTCGGCCTCCGGGTCGGTCCGCGCCCAGTGGCGGGCGCGGTCCAGCAGCTCCTCGCGGGCCGGGCCGGGCCGGCGTACCACCTCGGGGAACACGGCCCACGTCAGGCACAGCGAGCCGCTCGCCACCGCCCGCAGCAGCGGGGTGGTGCCGTCGGGCAGCCGGCGCAGCGGGTCCGCCCCGTACGCCACCAGAGCCTCGGCGACCGGCTCGTCGTGCGCGGCGATCGCCCGGCACAGCACGGGCAGGCCCGTGCTCTCGTCGAGTGCGTCCGGAGCGGCGCCGGCGTCCAGCAGGTCGCGGACGCGCTCGGCGTCCCCGTGCCGTACGGCTGCGACGAGCCGTCCCCCGTCCCCCGCGCCCATGTGCCCGCCCTCTTTGGCCGTCGGCGGTTCCCCCGTGGAACCGGCCGGGCGAGCTTAGAGCGCCCCTCCGGCGGGGGCAGCCGAATTACGGGGCGGCGGGGTGGCCGGTCACCGTGGCGCCCGGCGCGGGCGCCGTCGCCGTGCGCACCGTGCGGCAGGTGCCGGAGGAGCGGAGGGCGTCGGCGATCTTCGCGGCCGACTCGGGGTCGCGGGCGAGGAAGGCCGTGGTGGGACCCGAGCCGGAGACGAGCGCGGCGAGGGCGCCGGCGCCGCGGCCCGCGTCGAGCGTGCCGGCCAGCTCCGGGAAGAGGGAGAGCGCGGCGGGCTGCAGATCGTTGGAGACGGCGGCCGCGAGCGCGTCGGGGTCGCCCTTGGCGAGCGCGTCGAGGAGGTCGGGCGAGGCGACCGGCTCGGGGATGTCACGTCCCTCGGCGAGGCGGTCGAACTCACGGAAGACGGCCGGGGTCGACAGGCCGCGTCCGGCCATCGCGAACACCCAGTGGAAGGTGCCGCCGACCTCCAGGGCGGTCAGCTGCTCGCCGCGCCCGATGCCGAGGGCCGCGCCCCCGACCAGGCTGAAGGGGACGTCGCTGCCCAGTTCGGCGCAGATGGCGAGCAGCTCGGCGCGGGAGGCGCCGGCGCTCCACAGGGTGTTGCAGGCGAGCAGCGCGCCCGCGCCGTCCGCGCTGCCGCCCGCCATGCCGCCGGCGACCGGGATGTCCTTCGTGATGTGGATGTGCACGGCCGGTTCGATGCCCCGGCGCGTGGCGAGGGCGACGGCCGCGCGCGCGGCGAGGTTGGTGCCGTCCAGCGGGACCTGGTCGGCGTCCGGCCCCTCGCAGGTGATGCGCAGCTCGTCCGCCGGGGTGACGGTGACCTCGTCGTACAGGCCGACGGCGAGGAAGACGTTGGCGAGGTCGTGGAACCCGTCGGGGCGGGCGGCGCCCACCGCGAGCTGGACGTTGACCTTCGCCGGCACCCGGACCGTCACGCTCACTTGCCCGCCTCCTTCTGCTCGGCGATGCGAGCGAACTCCTCCACCGTCAGGGACTCTCCGCGCGCCTGCGGCGAGATGCCGGCCGCGACCAGGGCCGCCTCGGCGGCCGCCGGGGACCCGGCCCAGCCGCCGAGTGCCGCCCGCAGGGTCTTGCGGCGCTGCGCGAACGCCGCGTCGACGACCGCGAAGACCTCCTTCTTGGAGGCCGTGGTCCTGATCGGCTCGGCCCGCCTCACGAGCGAGACCAGCCCGCTGTCGACGTTCGGCGCGGGCCAGAAGACGTTGCGCCCGATGGCACCGGCGCGCTTCACGTCGGCGTACCAGTTGGCCTTCACGGACGGCACGCCGTACACCTTGTTGCCGGGGGCGGCGGCGAGCCGGTCGGCGACCTCGGACTGGACCATCACGAGGGTGCGCTCGATGCCGGGGAAGGTGTCGAGCATGTGCAGCAGCACGGGTACGGCCACGTTGTAGGGCAGGTTGGCCACCAGGGCCGTCGGTGCGGGGCCGGGGAGCTCCGTCACGTCCATGGCGTCGGAGTGGACCAGCGCGAACCGGTCGGCGCGCTCCGGCATGCGGGCGGCGATGGTCGCGGGCAGCGCGCCGGCGAGCACGTCGTCGATCTCGACGACGGTGACCCGGTCGGCGACCTCCAGCAGCGCGAGGGTGAGGGAGCCGAGCCCCGGGCCCACCTCGACGACCACGTCCTCGGGGTGGACCTCGGCGGTGCGGACGATCCGGCGGACCGTGTTCGCGTCGATCACGAAGTTCTGGCCGCGCTGTTTGGTGGGACGGACACCGAGCGCTGCCGCGAGTTCACGGATGTCGGCCGGGCCGAGAAGGGCGTCGGGGGTGGGGCTGCTCACGGGACAAGGGTACGGGGGTGTGAATGCCGGGGTGGCCGGGGTGCCCGGGGCTTCGGCCGGGCGGGGTGGATGTCGCTCACTGCAAGCGCCTCGGAAGGGGCGCGGGGCTGTGACGACATGCGGCTGCGGGTGCGTGTGCGGGGCGCGACCAGCCCCACGCACCCGCAGCCGAACCACGACCCTCAGTGCCCCGGCCGCAACGCCACGGTCACCCGTGCAGCCGCGCCCCGCAGGCCGGCCAGGGGCTCGTGCCACGGCTCATGTACAGCTTCTTCGCCCGGTAGGTCTGCTCCTCCGAGCTCGCGTCCTGCGGCCGTCCGTTGCCGCCGAGGCTGTGCCAGGTGCGCGCGTCGAACTGGTAGAGCCCGCCGTAGGTCCCCGAGGGGTCGACGGCGCCCGGGCGGCCGCCGGACTCGCAGGCGGCGAGGCCGTGCCAGTTGAGGTGGTCGGCTCCCTGCACGGACTTCGGCCGGGGTTTGCTGCCCACCTTCACCACCTGCTTGGTCGGCTTGCGCACCACCTCGGTCTTCTCCCGGCGCGGCTTCTCCTGGACGCCGTTGACGGTGCGCAGGAGGTAGGTGATGCGCCGCAGTCCGGGCTGTCCGAGGCGTTCGATCACCTCGGTGCCCTTGAAGAGGGTGGGGTCCTCGGTCCGCTCCACGTCGAACGGGATCAGCTGCTCGCGCACCTCGGTGACACCGGTCACCCGCAGCACGCTCACCGTCTGACCGTCGCGCGGGAAGCTGGTGAGCGGGACGGAGGTGATGTCCTGCTGGTGCAGGCTGACGCCGGCCTCCTCGACGGCCTCGCGGACGGTGGCCGCGTTGGTGCGGATGGTACGGGTGCGGCCGTCCGCCATGATCGTGACGGCACGCTCGGTGCGTACGTCGAGCGTGAGCCCTGTGCGGCCGATGTTCCGGGAGGGCGAGGCCGACAGGTACGCGCCCTCTGCACGCACCCCCAGCTCCCTGAGCGCCCCGTCCACGGTGTGCGCCGTGGTCCACACCTCGCGCCGCTGGCCGTCCAGGGTGAGCAGGACGGGGCGCCCGTAGTGCACCGCGACCCGGTCGCCGCTGGCGAGCGCCGTGCCGGGGGCGGGCGCGATCCTGTCGTGCTCCCCGACGTGCACGCCCTCGGCGGCCAGCAGTTCCGACGCGTCGTCCGCGAACGTGTGCAGGGTGCGCTGCTTGCCGTCGACGCTCAGCTCGATCGTCTTGTCCTCGGCGACGAAGGCGGTGGTGCCGCCGGCGAGGAACGCGACGACCAGCGCCTGCGGCAGCAGCCTGCGCACCGCGGACTCCGGGCGCTCGGCGGAGCGCGCCCTGCGCCGGCGCGCGGCCCGCCGTCTCGCCCCGGCCCGGGCGCGACGCCGACGCGTCTCCTCACCGGCGGCACGCACGTCGTCGTAGAACGCGCCCCCGCCCCCGTCCTCGTGGGCCGGGCTTTGGTCCTCGCCCTCGTCCTCGTAGAAGGGGTTCCCGTCCGCGTAGAACGGGTTCCCCTCGTCGAAGGGGTTCCCCTGGTCGAACTGGTTCCCCTCGTCGAGCGGGGTCCCGCCCTCGTGGAACGCGCTCTGCTCGTCGACGAGCGTGCCTCCGGCGTCCTCGAAGGCGCTCCCGTGCTGCCGTGGCAGGACGGGCTCCCTCACCCGTGCGTACAACGGGGTCCGCGTCGGCAGCTGGGCCGGCGCGGGCGGCTGCATCTCGTACGCGGGACGATAGGTGTCGTCGTGGATCACCCCGTAGGTCACGCCGTACGCGACGCCGTGCGCCACTCCGTACGCGACCGTCTCCGCGTCGTGCAGGCCGGGCCACACACCGCCGGGCGCGCCGCCCGGCGGGCTGTAGGGGCCGTACGCCTCATACCGCTCGTACTGCGAGTTGCTCACGCCGACACGCTCCAGGGGGCCAGAGGGGTCCGGATCGGGCCCAGAACCTAGCGGAGCGCCGGGCACTCTCCAAAGCGGCGCGACTACGCACAGCGACGAGAGGAGAGGTGAGACCCCAAAGAGCGTTACCCTTCGGTGACAAAACGAACACTGTCAGTAGTCAAAAGCGCGGGCGGTGTTCGCGCCCAGGGCTGTCGCCAGCGCATCCTCGTCCAGGCCGCGCACAGCCGCCATCGCGCGCACCGTGACCGGAACGAGATACGGGGCGTTGGGCCGTCCGCGGTACGGCGCCGGGGTGAGGAAGGGCGCGTCGGTCTCCACGAGGACGAGTTCCAGCGGGGCGACGGCGAGGGCGTCGCGCAGGTTCTGGGCGTTCTTGAAGGTGATGTTTCCGGCGAAGGACATGAAGTATCCCTCACGGGCGCAGATCCGGGCCATCTCGGCGTCGCCGGAGTAGCAGTGGAAGACGGTGCGCTCGGGGGCGCCCTCCTCCTTCAGGACGCGCAGGACGTCGTCGTGGGCGTCGCGGTCGTGGATGACGAGGGCCTTGCCGTGCCGTTTGGCGATCTCGATGTGGGCGCGGAAGGACCGCTCCTGGGCGGCCTTGCCCTCGGGGCCGGTGCGGAAGTGGTCGAGGCCGGTCTCGCCGACGCCCCTGACGTGGGGCAGGGCGGCGAGCCGGTCGATCTCGGCGAGGGCCTCGTCCAGCGCGGCGTCGCCACCCGGCTCGCGGGCGCCCTGCCGGGACCAGCCGTCGGGGTCGCCGTGCACGATGCGCGGGGCCTCGTTGGGGTGGAGGGCGACGGCGGCGTGGACGTTCTCGTACGCGGCGGCCGTCTCGGCGGCCCACTGCGAGCCCTTGATGTCGCAGCCGACCTGGACGACCGCCGTCACGCCCACCGAAGCGGCCTTGGCAAGGCCCTCCTCGACGGTTCCGGACTGCATGTCGAGGTGGGTGTGGGAGTCGGCGACGGGCACCCGGAGGGGAGCCGGGAGCGGCGGTGCGGCGCTCTTGTCGTTCTTGTCGTGGGCGGCGCGGCCGGCGTTCGAAGGCATGCCCCGATCCTACGAAAGGGGCACGACGGGCCGGCCGGGGCTCCGGACCGCCCGTCGTCCGAGGGGGTCAGCTCGCCTTGCGGTGGAACGGATGCAGGAGATCGGACAGGTGCCAGTGGTGGCGCTTGGTCCCGCCGTCGCCGCCGTCCACGCCCTGCCCGTCCGGTACGGCGGGCACCTGGGCCTGCCCGCTGTGACGGTGGTGGGCCGCGCTGCGCACCGACTCGACCTGCCCCGCGCGCATGATCCGCACGACGTGGCCGTCGCAGTTCTGGCACGCGGGCCGGCTCAACGGGGACGGCACGACGCGGCCGTCGGCGACGTACTGGACGAACTCGTGGCCGTCGGCGTCCGTGTGGTGCTCTATCTCGTACGACTGCTCCCAGCCGTGCCCGCAGCGCATGCAGGCGAACGCATACGACTCGTGAACAATGGCTGTGGCCGTACCCCGGAGGCCGGTCTGCCCTGCGATCTCACTCATGCCAGCTCCTCTTGTCCGCTGGACAAGCGCCCCGCATCGGGATTCCCCCCGGAATCCCTGGGGCGAGGGACGGGTGCGTCCCTTTGACCAGTGGACGCCTCCACGGGACCGAATGCATCAGGCCTGTCGAGTGTTGGAGGCGATTTGGACGGGGCTTGCCAAATCGGCCTCTGGACGGGGGTCTGGTCTTTGCTTTCGGCTCCCCCCTTTTGCCCTCGCATGGGGCGCGCGCTCATGGGAGAAGCTCCCTGCTCAGAGGGCGAATTTGCGCAGGCCGGGGGGGCACACGGCAGTCCCGGAAAAGGCATGGGCCCGTAGCGATGCGGGGCTCCGCCGTGTGGGCCCGACCAGCCGCACACGGCCTCTGCCACGCCGACAAGGTCAACCCCGGCGGCGATACCCGGAACCGGCCTATTCGGCCACCCGCTTGGCCGCGACCACCGCGTCGAAGACAACCCGTTTGGGCAACCCGGCCTCCGTCGCCACCGCGGCGATCGCCTCCTTGCGCCGCTCGCCCGCCTCCTCGCGGACCCGCACCCTGCGCACCAGTTCCTCGGCGTCCAGTTCCTCGGGGCCGGCCGCGGGGGCGCCCTCCACGACGACGGTGATCTCCCCGCGCACGCCCTCGGCGGCCCACCGGGCCAGCTCGGCGAGCGGACCGCGGCGTACCTCCTCGTACGTCTTGGTCAGCTCGCGGCAGACGGCGGCCCGCCGGTCGGCGCCGAAGACCTCGGCCATGGCGGCAAGGGTGTCGTCGAGCCGGTGCGGGGCCTCGAAGTAGACGAGCGTCCGCCGCTCGGCGGCGACCTCGCGCAGCCGGGACAGCCGCTCCCCGGCCTTGCGGGGCAGGAAGCCCTCGAAGCAGAACCGGTCGACGGGCAGCCCCGACAGGGCGAGGGCGGTGAGCACGGCGGAGGGACCGGGGACGGCGGTGACCCGGATGTCCTTCTCCACGGCGGCCGCCACCAGCCGGTAGCCGGGGTCGGAGACCGACGGCATCCCGGCGTCCGTGACGAGCAGCACGCGTGCGCCGCCGAGCAGCTCCTCGACCAGCTCAGGGGTGCGCGCGGACTCGTTGCCCTCGAAGTACGACACGACGCGGCCCTTGGGCGTCACGCCCAGCGCCTGGGTGAGCCGGCGCAGCCGCCGGGTGTCCTCGGCGGCGACGACGTCGGCGCCGGCCAGCTCCTCGGCCAGCCGGGGCGGTGCGTCCGCGGTGTCGCCGATGGGGGTACCTGCCAGGACAAGGGTTCCAGTCACGCCCCCATCCTCCCAGGGCCGGGGGAAAGCTCCTCCCGGCACCCGGAGGCGGCGTGCTCGGGGGCCCCGGCCGGGCACCTGCCGCGGGGCTCCCGGGCCTGCGGCAGAGGGGCGGCCGGGGCTTCGGCAGGGGGGCGGCCCGGAACGACCCCGCCCCAACCGGTACCGCCCATGCACGGGACTCACACAGAAGGGTTCCCTACGATGGCGCGGTGACCAGTACCGCGTCCTCCACGGACCTCCGGCAGGGCCAGGCGCCGCACGACCAGCGGCCGTCGTGGCAGCAGCGGCTGCGCCGATTCGGGTACACGCCCGTCCAGGAAGCACCCTCGGGCGACGTACGCGACCGCCTGGTGCCGCCGTACGCCGAGCCGAGCCCGCGCCTGTGGCAGGTGCTGGGTCTCCCGCCGGTCCTCGCGGAGCGGATCGCCCGCTGGTCGGGCTGGGGCGGTCCACTGCTGGTGACGCTGATGGCGGGCCTGATGCGGTTCTGGAACCTGGGCAGCCCCCGTGCGGTGATATTCGACGAGACGTACTACGCCAAGGACGCCTGGGCGCTCGTCCACCGCGGCTACGAGGTCAACTGGGACAAGAACGCCAACGACCTCGTCCTGCAGACGCACGGGCACCTCACCATTCCCACGGACGCGGCCTATGTCGTGCACCCGCCGGTCGGCAAGTACGTCATCGGCCTCGGCGAGCTGATGTTCGGGTTCGACCCGTTCGGCTGGCGGTTCATGACGGCGTTGCTGGGGACCCTCTCCGTCCTGCTGCTGTGCCGGATCGGCCGCCGGATGTTCCGCTCGACGTTCCTCGGCTGTCTGGCGGGCGCGCTGATGGCGGTCGACGGCCTGCACTTCGTGATGAGCCGGACCTCGCTGCTCGACGGCGTGCTGATGTTCTTCGTGGTCGCGGCGTTCGGCTGCCTGATCGTCGACCGGGACCGGTCGCGGCAGAGACTGGCGGCGGCGCTCCCCGCGGGCGCCGACGGCCGGGTCCGCCCGGACGAGCACGTCGGCGACACCTTCCGTTTCGGCTGGCGCCCCTGGCGCTGGGGGGCCGGGCTGATGCTGGGCCTGGCCTTCGGAACGAAGTGGAACGGCCTCTACATCCTGGCCGCGTTCTGCGTCATGGCGGTGCTGTGGGACGTCGGTGCCCGCAGGACGGCCGGGGCCCGGCACCCGTACCAGGCCGCCCTCAAGTACGACACCGGCATCACCTTCCTGGCGACGGTCCCGGTGGCGATCGGCGTCTACCTGCTCTCCTGGATCGGCTGGATCCTCTCCCCCACCGACGGCAGCGGCGGCTACTTCCGCAACTGGGCGGCGACCGACGGCAAGGGCGGCAACTGGACGTTCCTGCCGGACTGGCTGCGCAGCCTGTGGCACTACGAGCACGAGGTCTACAACTTCCACGTCCACCTGTCGTCCCCGCACACCTACCAGTCCAACCCGTGGAGCTGGATCGTGCTGGGCCGCCCGGTGTCGTACTTCTACGAGTCCCCCTCGCCCGGCGCGGACGGCTGCCCGGCCGACGCCGGGCAGAAGTGCGCCCGCGAGGTGCTGGCCATCGGCACGCCGCTGCTGTGGTGGGCGGCCTGCTTCGCGATCCTGTACGTGCTGTGGCGGTGGCTGCTGCGCCGCGACTGGCGGGCCGGCGCCATCGCCTGCGGGATCGCGGCCGGCTACCTGCCCTGGTTCATGTACCAGGAGCGGACGATCTTCCTGTTCTACGCGGTCGTCTTCCTGCCGTTCCTGTGCCTGGCGGTGGCGATGCTGATCGGCGCGGTCGTCGGCCCGCCGGGCTCGTCCGACACCCGCCGGGTGATCGGCGCGTCGGCGGCGGGCGTCCTGGTCCTGCTCATCGCCTGGAACTTCATCTACTTCTGGCCCCTGTACACGGGCACCGCGATCCCGATCGACAGCTGGCGGTCGCGGATGTGGCTGGACACCTGGGTGTAGCTGGGCAGACACGCCACGACGGCGCAGCAAGCTGCTGCGCCGTCGTGGTCGTTGTTGGTCGTCAGCGGCCGTCGCTGGTCCCCCTCCGACGGCCCGGAGACGGCCCAGTACGGGCACTCAGCAGATTTACAGCGGGCTGGCTCCGCCCAGCCTGATTAGGTCTTTCCTTCTCTGCCGTGCCATCTGGGGGACACGTGGGGGAGGCAGCGCCCTTGGACTCATCGGGCGACGCTGTTCGGGGCTCACGTCGACCGCTGTTGCCGTCAAGAACTACCCGTCAAGCACAGTCAGACGTTCTGGCTCGTCTCGGCCTGCCGAGCGTGGTCGGCCAGGCTTTACAGCGCGTTGCATCGTCGTCCTCGTGGGCACGTAGCCGCTGAAGAGCCCGCCGCCGCACCGCTGAGTATCCGCTGCACTACAGACTGGGACTCTCCGAGCGCGGGTGGAGGCAAGCCGGGTGTCTCATGCGGCCGGGCTGACGGTGATGACGGATTCAACTCCGGCCCCCTCTTTCCTCCGGGAGCAACCCCCCGTTTTGCATCGCCAGCGAGGCAACAAAGGGGAGAGCAGCGAAAGAAACCGACCCCCCGCCCCGTAATTGAAAACCTGAATCCTCAAATTGGGAACCATTGCCGGCAAGCACGGGAACGTCGAGGCGTACACTCTCTACCATCACTACCAGGTCCGAATCATGTTCGGTACGGTCGACGTATTTAAGCCTATTGGCGTATGCTTCAACCAGTGGCTGGATTAGATAGCCGCCATTAATCGCAACACATGAAAGGGTGACTCCATGACGCAGGTGGCTCGAAAACTAGTCATTGGAGTCACCCTTTTACTCTCATGTATCTCATGCACTTCAGGAAGCGGGAACAGCGACGCGCCTGAACCATCAGCTGATCAATTCGGACACCTGAGCCAGCTTAAGTCTATCGACTCGAATGAGGAGCGCCTTATTGCGGCGGATGAATTCCCGCCTCAATCTCAGGCCCCTAAAGTCATAGGTGAGGTTCGCAAGGGATCTTACCGCCTGATCGCGTACATCCAGGATGGCTCCTGTGGCCTTCGGGTAGCCAATGCGAAGGACTCTAAGCAATCGCTAATCCATATCACTTCAGCATGGCCCAGAAATGACTCAGAAGGAAGCGCAAGCTACCCCGCCGGCCCCTACGGTTTCGCCTCGGCAGCGGGTCCGAGCGGATCCAGAATTTGGGCTTCGCTGGGTTGCAGCAAGTCAGCGATAGTGATCAATTACTCGTCGCGGGATCATGGATCTGCTTCTGAGCAGCGGGGTAGCGCTACAATCAAGGAGCGCCGCAAGGACCCCGGAACTATGACTCTAATCATCGGTTCGCGGGAAGCTCGCGAGAGAATTATTCCTCGGGTCTAACAAGGGCTAGTACTCCAGCCGTAGATCGTGATCTCGGTGGTGAGGGGCGCCGAGGCAGCAGGTGGCCAGCGTCGATCATCTCGCCCGAGATCGCCCACGCCGTCGCGGGCGTCGGCTCCTTCTCCGTCTACCCGAGTTCACCGAGACGGAGGGCATCCCTTATCTCGCTGAGCTTCGCGGTCGTGGCCGGGGTCCGCTCCTGCGCTTGTTCAGCGAGTCGGAGGGCGTCGTCAATCTCGCTGAGCTTCACGGAGGACAGGACGGCCGCCCGCTCTATCAGGTCGTCCCGGGACACAGTGGTCAGCCACGTGCACGGGGTGAAGCCTGGACGCGGGAACGCGAGCCGCAGCACGCCTTCGAACGGCAGTCCTTCACCGGCGCCGACCGTCACTTCGATGCCCAGACCGCTGATGTCGACGCCCGCCGGAGCGACGACCTGCATCACCCGGATCCCGGACGTGTCGTCTCCCGACAGCAGTACGACCAACCTCCGCTCGTCGAACTGGACCCACCAGACTTCGCCACGTTGCACAAGTCCTCCAGACACATGACGGCAGACAGACGCTGCGCGACCCCGACGCGCTGTGGAGACGGGTGCGGCCACCGTTGATCATCGGTGTGTGAAGACTGAAGATCATGCGGTGGCCGCAGGTCACAGCGTAGACCCTGCCCGCTGGCAGGAGGCGTTCGAGGGCCTGATGGCCCGGATCGCGGGCCGGTTCGCACGGGTCGAACCCCGACGTCGGGTCGGGCGGTTGGTGCTCGGGCTGCTGTCGGACCTGCCGCGCAAAAACTGCTGGACCATCGCAGAGTGGGCCGGAGAGAGCACCCCGGACGGCATGCAGCACCTGCTCGGGCGGGCCAAGTGGGACGCCGACCAGGTCCGCGACGACGTGCGGGCCTACGTGGTGGAGCATCTGCGGGACGACCAGGCGGTTCTGGTGGTCGACGAGACCGGCGACGTGAAGAAGGGCACCGACACCGTCGGTGTCCAGCGCCAGTACACCGGCACCGCGGGCAGGATCGAGAACGCGCAGGTCGCCGTCTATCTCGTCTACGCCGGCCGCCGCGGACACGCCGCGGTAGACCGGGAACTGTACGTTCCGCGTTCCTGGACCTCGGACCCCGACCGCTGCCGGGCCGCCGGACTCGGTGACAAGACCGAATTCGCGACCAAACCGCAGCTTGCCGCCCGCATGATCACCCGATTCCTGGACGCCGGCCACCGGGCCGCCTGGGTCGCGGGAGACGAGGTCTACGGCGGCAACCCGACGCTACGCGCCGCGCTGGAAGAACGCGGCACCGACTACGTCCTCGCGGTGGCCTGCTCGCACGAAGTCACCACAGGCGCCGGGAAGTTCCGCGCGGACACGCCGGCCAGGAAGGTGCCCAAGAGGGCCTGGCAGAAGCTGTCCGCAGGGAGCGGAGCCAAGGGGCCGCCGCTTCTACGACTGGGCCGTCATCGACCTCACCGACCCCGGCCCGGGAGCCGGCAGTTGCTGATCCGCCGCAACCGCAGTACTGGCGAACTCGCGTACTACCGCTGCTACTCGCCGACCGCCGCAGTGCCGCTGACCACCCTGGTGCGCGTCGCTGGATCAAGGTGGCGGGTCGAGGAGTTTTTCCAGTCCGGCAAGGGCCTGGCGGCCTTGGACGAGCACCAGGTCCGCCGCTACCCGTCCTGGTCCCGCTGGGTCACCCTGGCCATGCTCGCGCACGCCTTCCTCGCCGTCGTCCGCGCGAACGAACACGACCGCGATCCCGCACCAGACGCCCTCATACCGCTCGCCTGCAACGAGATCCAACGGCTGTTCATCACGCTCGTCATCCGGCCCGCCTTTGACCCGGTCCACCGGCTCGGCTGGTCCGACTGGCGACGCCGCCACCAGGCCCGATCCCAGACCAGCCACTACCGGCGGCAAGCCGCTCGAACGTGAAGATCACGATTTACGGCTGGAGTACTAGACAGACGCCGTTACTCGGCCATTGCAGTGCCGGGCCCGGACTCGCCGCGTTCCACGGGAACGCCGTTCGATCCGTGGGCGAGGGCATGTTTCGGAGAGGGAGCCGGCGGCACCCACGCTGCGTGACGTCCGGCGGTCGATGTCGTGCCGCGTGGCTGGTGTTCGTGCATCGGTGGTTCGCCCTGAAACGAGCGGCAACGCGCTGACCACAGAAACCTACTCGCGTCACCAATTGGAGTGTGACGCGGCGCCACGCGCCTGTTTCGCTGCGCAAGTGCTTGCAGTGCAACTTCTGCATCCTGTCGCGCTTCGTGCCTCTGTTTGCCCGAACAGTCCACAGGGATCGGCTGCTGTGCCTACGGGCAACAGGGCAATTCACCTATGGAACCCTGCCGATGTCCCCGTACCAGCATCTCCATGTGGGTGGCTCATGCACGACAGCCCAGTCCTTGACGATGGCGACCAGGGGTGTGCCTCGTGTCGAACGCCGACGTTTCAGGTGGAGGCGCTGGCTGCCGCGATGCGGGTGCTGGAGGCGGCCCTGGCGGTGATGCAGGCGCTGCTGGCGGAGTTGGCGAGCACTGGCCGGCCGGACACGGGAACGGTCGGGGCCGAGACAGGGTGGGCTGGGAGCGAGGCGGTAGTTTCACAGCTCACCAGGCGCGAGCGGCAGGTGTTGGAACTCCTGACGCAGGGGCTGTCGAATCGCGCGATCAGCGCCGAGCTGGGGATCGCGGAACGCACGGTGAAGAACCATGTCCAGTCGATCTTCACCAAGCTCGGTACCCACACCCGCACCGAAACGGTGCACCTGGCTCTCACTGGCCGGCGCCCGGTTGCGGGACACCTTCGTGTTTCCGCGCAGCGCAAGAGTGCCGATCAGCCCGGTCCTTTCGGCCTGGACCGATGAGCCTCTAGGCAGTGCCCCGGCCCGGCGCGAAGGCTGAAACGGAGACGGCGCGCGAGGCTGGGGTGCGGTGACATCCCCAGTGCGACTGCCGCGACGGGTTCGACGACAGGGATGGGCGATGCTGCTGTTGACGGGTGCCACCGGGTTTCTCGGCTCGCGGCTGTGTGCTGAACTGCTGCGCCGCACCGACCGGGACATCGCGTGTCTGGTCCGCTCAGACGACGCCGAAGAGGCGGAGCGCAGGGTACGTGCACGGCTTCAGCGGCAGGACTCCGACGTGGCGTCGTACGGCCGGCTGCGATGCGTGCCGGGCGACTTCACGCGGCCGTTCCTCGGCCTCGCTGCCGGGGCTTGGCGGCAGTTGGGCCGACAGGTGACGGAGGTTTACCACTGTGGGGCATCGGTGAACATGGCCGCCCCGTATGAGCACCTGGCGCCGGTGAACGTCGACGGAACCGCGCGAGTGCTGGAGTTTTGCCAGGCCGCGGGGGTGGAACGGCTGCACCATGTCTCGACGCTGGGCGTCTTTCTCAGCGCGCGCCGGACGGGCATGCGAGTGGTGGGCGAGGACGCGGTGCCGTCTGCCGCCACTTGCAGCGACATCGGCTATCCGCGGTCGAAGTACGAGGCGGAGCTGCTGGTACTTCAGGCGGCCGCACGGGGACTTGCAGTGCGGCTGTACCGGCCGGGCGTGGTGTTGGCGGATTCCCGAAGCGGCGCCTGCCCGACCGACGACTTCACGGCACGGTTGCTGGCCGCGATGGTGGCCAGCGGAGTGTTTCCGCGGACGGGCAATGTGCTGCGCACCGTCGCCGCCGATCACGCCGCCCAGCAGATCGCCGTGCTGTCGCTGGCCGCCGATGCGGACAGGATCGCCTTTCCGGTCACTCGCCCGGAGCCGTTCCCCATTACGGAGTTCTGGCACCAGGCCCGGTCCTTCGGCTACCGGATTCAGGCGACCACGCCGGTCGGCTGGTCTGCCGCACTGAAGGCCCTGGGGCCCCGACGGCCGGCCCTGGCGATGCGCGCACTGGGAATCTCCCGCTTCATGCTCGGCCTGGAGAAGGACGCCGTGTTGCCGGACTTCGACTGCGAGCTGACCACCAGGCTTGCCGCCGACCTGGGGGTGGTCTCCCCGCCCATGGATACCGCCTATTTCGCCCGCATGTTCACCCAGTTGATCGATCGCGGGGTCATCCACGGCCCGCTATCGGACGGAGAGTCACCATGACCACGGCCACATCGCTCCAGCAGGCGCTCATCGCGTTCCAGGTTTCAGCAGCGGACATCACCGATGCGGCCACCCTCACCGAGCTCGGGCTGGACTCACTTGCGGTAGTGGAGCTCATCGACACACTTGCCGCCGAGCTGGACCGGCCCCTGGCGGACGACACGCTGCACCCGGCCATGACCGTCGCGGAGGCGATCGCGGCCCTGGAGCGAGGTGGCGCAGCATGATCACCTCGACGGTACCGGAGGTGGTGATCACCGGCATTGGCGTGGTCAGCGCGGCTGGTGTGGGCACCCATGCCGCCTGGAGTACGGTGCTGGCCGGGCACGGAACGGCCCGCCGCGATGCACGGTCGGCCGGGCTGGCGGTGGATGTCGTATGCCGGGTGCCTGACTTCGATCCGGCGGCTCGGCTGGGCGGGATGTGGGCGCGGCGCACCGACCGCTACAGCCAGCTTGCCTTCGTCGCGGGCGCCGAGGCTTTGACCATGGCCGAGTTGGACCCGGCGCAGTGGGACGGCACTCGGGTCGGAGTGGTGATCGGGACCGGCTTCGGCGGTGTGTCCACTTTGAACGAGCAGGTGCTCCGTCTGGAACGCGGTGAGAAGGTCTCGGCGACCACCGTGCCGTTGTACGCGCCGAACATGCTGCCGGGACAGTTGTCACTCATGTGGGGCGCCACGGGCCCGAGCCTGACCGTCTCCACGGCCTGTGCTTCGGGGACCACAGCGATCGGCACGGCCTCGGCGCTGATCCGATCCGGGGTGTGCGACATCGTCCTTGCCGGCGGCAGTGACGCCCCGATCATCCCGGTCATCTCGGCCGCTTTCGCCCGCATGGACGCCCTTGCTTCCGGTGGCACGGACCCCGCCACCGCGTCCCGGCCGTTCGATGTCAGCCGCGGTGGCTTCGTCCTCGGCGAAGGGGCAGCCATTCTGGTGTTGGAGCGTGAGGCGCATGCTGCCGGCCGCCGGGTACCGGCAATGGCGCGGCTGGCCGGGTTCGGTGCCTCCGCCGATGCCCACCACATCACCGATCCGCACCCGCAGGGCTGCGGCCTTCAGCAGGCGATCACCACGGCGCTGGCCCAGGCCGGTGCGACCGCAGGGGAGGTCGACCACGTCAACGCCCACGCCACCGGCACCCCCAAGGGTGATCTGATCGAAGCAACGATGCTCGGCCGGCTGGTGGGCCACGCAAGTGTCACCGCGACCAAGGGAGCCCTCGGACACACCGTAGGCGCGGCTGGTGCCATCGAGGCAGCGCTCACGGTGAAGGCCATCACCGAGCAGACTGTGCCGCCCACCGCCAATCTCGACCGTCTCGATCCGCAGGTCGATCTGGACGTCGTCGCCGACAGTGCCCGCACCCAGCGGATCCGGTTGGCGTTGAGCAATTCCGTCGGTTTCGGCGGCCAGAACGCTGTCCTGGCCCTGGCCGTGCCCTGAGCGGCTCCAAAGGCGCCGACAGATCACCGACAGGACGAGAGAACGGAGGAGCAGTGACAGATGTGGTGGCGACCGGCCGTGCGCCGACCCCGGCGTACGGCGGTCGGTGGGGACTGACGCGGATCACCGAAACGGCGGATGCCCAGGTGAGCGCCCGTCGCGCCGACGAACAGATCGCCTGGCTGCGCGAGTACGCCTCCCGGCGCATCAACTCATGGCTGATCGACGAGCGGCGTTGCATCCCCCCGTACATCGCCCAGGACTTCGGAGCCGCCGGCTTGTTCGGCCCGCTCATCGAGGAGCGCTACGGAGGAACCGGGATGCACTTCGGTGACCTGTTCAGGGTGTTCGAACAGCTGGTGGCGATCGACACGACGCTCGGCACGTGGCTGGGCACCTCTGTCTTCCCCGGCACCCGAGCGCTGTCGGTATGGGCCGGCGACCAGGTCAAACAGGACTGGCTTCCGCTGCTGGCCACCGGCCGGACCCTGGGCGCCTATGCGCAGACCGAGGCCGCCGCGGGCAGCGACTTCTCCCAGCTCACCACGCTGGCCACGCCGGACGGCGCGGGGTGGCGGCTCAACGGCAGCAAACAGCTCATCGGCAACGGCACCTGGGCCGGGATCTGCACCGTCCTCGCCCGAGGGCAGGCAGCCCCGGGCGCACGCACCTCGCTGATCGCGCTGGCGGTGCCCACCGCCACCCCGGGCGTGTACCCCGGTGAGGAACACCTCACCTTCGGCCAGCGTGGCATGGTGCAGAGCCGTCTGCACTTCGCCGACGTCGCGGTATCCGCCACGCAGCTGCTGGGCGACGGAGACGGCCGTGCCGTCGCCATGGACTCCATGAGCGCCTCCCGACTCGCCATCGCCGCCTGCGCCCTCGGTACCCTGAAGCGGATCATCCAGCTCGCCGGCCGGTTCGCCGACCGACGCCGGACCGGCGGAGCGGCATTGAAGGAACGGGCCTGGGTGCGGTTGTGGCTGGCGGACACCCTCGCACGCACCGACATCCTGCACGCCATGGTGTATGACCTTTGCGGCCGACTGGACACCGGCCAATCGGTGGAGATCGAGCCACTCATCGGCGCTAAGGTGCTGGGCTCGGAATGGGCCACCGAGGCCGCCGACCGGCTGATGCAACTGATGGGCGGACGCGGCTACGACGAGGCCAACATCGCCGCGCGCATGTACCGGGACGTGCGCGTCTACCGCACCTTCGAAGGGCCCAGTGAGGCACTGTGCGACTTACTCGGCCGCCGCGCACTACGGCAACCTGCCAAGGTGCAGGAGGTACTCGCTCGTTGCTGCAGCCCCGACCTGGCAGAGCGGTTTTCCGCCGCTCTCGGCGAGCTGCGCCCGCACGGCGGGGCCGCCGCGGACACATCGCATGCCCCGGTGGCCGCGGCAATGCTGTGGACCCTGGCTGCAGGCGCCGTACGCCGGCACGCCCCACACCACACACACGCCCAGGATGTCGCCGAACACAGGCTGCAGCAGGCCCTGGAGCAAGTCCGCGCAGTCTGCCGCCAGCCGGCGACGACGGTCTCGGACGACCTGCTGAGCGACGCCCTCCACCGCTACCAGCAGTCCATCGGCGACGTTGCCCAGCACCTTCCCGGATCCCGCACCGACGTCGACGTCCTTCTCAGCGCAACCTCCAACGACCCAGGCAGCACGCCGTCGGACGCGCGCAGCCAGGACTGCCTGCCCGCACCAGCGGCGCTGCTCACCGGAAAGCCGGTCGCGCAAGCCCGTGGCACACGGGACGGATCCCTCCCATGACCGGTGCCGCAGCAGCACCCTGGGCGATGACTCCCACGCGCACCGACGCGGCTCGGAGACAGTCGCCCGCCGCGTGGTGGCGCTACCGACCGACCGGTTCCCCAAGGCCACCGGCGAGATCATCCACGCCGACATCGGTCTTCATGTGATCGGCCGCTGACCGAGACGCACATCATGCCCAGCCCCGGTCCGTGCCCCTGCCACGTCCGGCTTGCCACCTCTTCCGGGCCGGTTGACCTGTGGTGGCAGTCGCACTCCACCCCACCGGCCCACGGCAGCGGACGCGGTCTGCTCTCTCACGTCCTCAGCCAGACCATCGATTTCCCACCCAGGCAACTTGTCCTCCACGAACACGAAGTCGGCCATCCCGCCCTCCCTTTTCCTCAGTGCACCCCCGCACTACGACTGAGCGTCGCCCAGAGCGGCACGCTGCTCATCGCCGCCCTCGCCTACGGTGTGAATATCGGAATCGGCATGGACACACCGCGCACTTCCCCCTGCCCCCCTGCTGCGTCTGGTCCTGACCGCACGCGAAAGTGCGTGCCTGTCCAGTTTGCCGTCCATCGGCGGGACGCCGCCTACCAGCGGATGCGAACGAGGAAGGAAGCCGTCGCACAGGTCGTCAGCTGGCCCCTGCTACGTGCCCTGATCGACATCGACATCGACATCCTGCTGCACCCACACCCCCATGTCGGACGTCTGAGTAAGGACCACCACCCCACCGGCTGGCAACTGTACGCACTCCAGCCACCCATCCGGGCCGCGACCGTGACCCTGGCGCTCCTCACTCCGTCGACCGAACGTAGCCACGCTCACCACTCGATGCGGCAACGGGACCGATGCGGTTGGCTCCCCATTCAGTGAACCAGCAGTCCCCGGTGGAGGCCGCGACGATGACGTGGGGTTCGGCCGTGCGGTCGGGGAGCAGGACGGGCGAACGCGGTGATCTCTTCATTGCTGGTGATGCGGCCGATTGGGCCGGGTTCAGTTGTCTGAACCACAGGGCGCCGTCGGGGCCGGTGGCGATGCCGTAAGGCCCAGCCCCCTTGTCCGCCACGGAGGCCGACCCGCGAGCGCCATGACGTGCTCGCGGACAGCTGGGCTTGGCCGACGAAGCCCCGGGAGACGAGTATGCGGTAGCCGCCGTCGCCCCCCTGACCCGCCGGATACGCACGAACCACGCACAGTCGGGGGAGACGTACGGATCCAAGCGGATCACCGCTGAACTCCATGACGGCGGCCTGCTCGTCGCGGATGCTGCGCGCGATGCCGGCACTGACTGCGACGGAGACGTGGAATTTGCGCAGTGCCACGACACCAGCACGTGTCTCGCTCTTCGTTTGCGGAGACCCGATAACCCGGACGCTGCGGTCAGCATGGTTCCGAAGAGGGTGGGCTTCCGCGCTCGCCGAGGAAAGGGCGATCCGCCGGCGACTCGCGGCGCGAGTTCGAGAACGCGGTGGTGAGAGGGGCGCGGAAAGTGTGACGGGAGCCCTCACAGATACCTGACTGTCTGTCAGTGACGTCGGCATTGGGTCAGCATCAGTCCGACCAAAGCTGACCACGGCTGGCGAAACTTGCACTTCACGGTGGAGTCGAACGAGTGGTGTGAGGAGGGTTTGCTCACGCGGTCTGAGCGAACCGGGCGGGGTGCGTTTCACCTCGCCCGGCAATGTGCGCGCAGAATCGGAAAATCGCAGCTCAACGCGCTCGACCCCGCGGCTTCAACGGCACAGCCGGCAGCTCCGGCGCAGGCAGCGGATCCCCGTCGTACCCCTTCACTTCCCCGAACCTCGTCCCGTTCGCCCAGTCCTCACGGGCCTGCTTGATGTCGTCCTGCGTGCGTCCGACGAAGTTCCACCACATATCACGGGATCTGCGGTTCTTCCCAGGTCAGAGGTATCGCACACCCTCGGGCGTCAGCAAAAGGTCAGCATCGGACGCCGAGGAGTCACCACCACATGGCAGCACGCGCGCTCGCCCGCGGCATGGGCACCTTCTTCAAGGACTGCGAACACTCTGAGTCCCGTTGGTCGAAGTGCCTGCACGAGTACAAGATCAGGTACCGCAACGCGGCGGCCAAGCAGACCGAGGAGGCCGGCTTCGCTACGCAGGACAGGGCGATTGCTCGTTTGACGGAGATCTACAATGAGAAGAAGGCGACGTCCCGCTCCCAGTCGAAGGCGGAGCGCATCCAGAAGTACGGGACGATGCGGTTCGAGGAGTACACCGAGGAATGGAAAGTCGGCCAACGGCACCTGGCCGTCTCGTCGGTACGGCACCTCGACTCGCTCCTGGAGCATCACCTCTACCCGGCGCTCGGCAGTCGGCGGATGAACTCCTTCGACCATAAGGTGGTCGACGGTTTCATCCGCAGCATGGAGCGCGCGCGAACGGGACTGGCCACTCAAGCGAACGCCTTCGACAAGCTGCGCGCGATCCTCCTCGATGCGCAGCGGCTCGGCATCTTCACTGACAACCCGCTTGCAGGCGTCAAACCGCCCCAGTACGACCCAGCACGAGCCGTGATCCCGTCCCTCGAACAGCTCCGCACGATACGTACCGCAGGCGACGACGCCTTCATGCTGATTGTCGACCTGATGGCCGGCTGCGGCCTGCGGAACGGAGAGGCTGCCGCGGTGAACCTCAAGAACATCGTGGCCGACGACGTGTACCGGGTCACCGAACAGGTCGTTTTGTCGACGCGGCAGTACGGGCCGCTCAAGCACAGGAAGGCGGGGGAGTACCGCGATGTGCCCCTACCGGCTCGGATCAGGGAGACGGTCGAGTGGTACGCCAAGAAGTACGGCACGGTTGACGGCTACTTGCTCCGCCAGCAGATCGACCCGCGCAAGCCGTATCCGCATTGGGGGATGGACAACCAGTGGCGGAGGATCAGGGCATCGGGCAAGGTGGACATCCCGGAAGGGATGGTGCTCTACGGGGTCCGAGTTTCGGTGCATCTCGGTACACCCACGTGATCGACATGTTCAGATACTCGGCGGTCTGCTTGGCGTTCATGAACTGCGCGGGCATGCAGGGTCCTCAAGGTCACGTGGGTCGAGAAGGCCCAAGCCTCCCCCGCAGAGCACGGTTTGCCGACGCGGCGTATCGAGTGGTAGCGAAACGCTCCCTCGTGGTTTCCAAGTGCCGGTATCTGAGCATTGGCCTCAGGGCCGCTCCGCAGTAGGTGACTCGACAGGGGAGACAGCAGTTGCATGGTCTGCTGGTGGCACACGGCCTCGCCCGCTTCGTACCTGCGGCAACGGGTGGAATCGCCCAATGCGAAGCCGTATTGGTCCGCACTTGGTCCGGATCTTGGTATGTGGTGCCAGTGAAGGAGTTTCCCGCGATACTACATGGCACAGGTTGTAGTTGGTGTCTTGTGGGGTCCAGCTGGTCCAGGAAAGGAGTGTTTTCGCAGGTCAGGTTCTTGTGGTCCAGGTGCGTCGACGCCAATGGCGACACGCGTGTGATAGCAGGTGAGAGGTGAGGGACCCCGTCGGCTGGTTCCGGCGAGGGTTTCGGCGTTCGGGGATGGGCCTGGTACGTGGTGTTCGTTGCGGTCCCACGGACGGGACTGTCTGGTCGGTGGGTTTTCCAAGGCGGCAGGCCGCACACAGAGTCGCCGCCAGGTTGCTGACAGTCTCTCATGAACGATCAAGACTAGTCCTGGGGGCTGCGCAGAACTGGCCTGCCCAGCGGCATGGGGAGCCTATGGAGCCATCGCCGTTGGCTAGAGGTTGTCCCGTATGGGTCCTGAGTTATTGGGTGAGGGCCAGGTTGTGGAGTCGGGCGATGCCGAGTATGGCGTGGTGAACGCCGTTGCCTTTGAGTCGGCAGTCCCGCAGGACCTTCCAGTTCTTCAGTCGGGACAGGGCGTGTTCGACTCGGGCTCTGGCGCGGCGATGGACGGCGTTGTCCGTCTCCTGCTGCGGGCTGAGATGCGTCTGCCCGCGCCGTCTGCGGTGCGGGATGAGCAGGCCGGTTCCCTGGTAGCCGCCGTCGGCGATGGTGGGGGCTCCGCGGCAGACCCGGTCGACGCCGGACTCCGTTAACGCCCGGCAGTCGTTGCGGCTGCCGGGCAGCGGCAGGCCGATGGCCACGACCAGGCGGCTGTTGGCGTCGATCACGACCTGCAGGTTGGTCGAGTACCGGTAGTTCTTGCTGGACGCGGCGATACTGCGATCGCGGGTGGGCACGAGGGTGCCGTCGACGATGTATACGGTGTCCTTGCGTGGCCGGCGGGCCGGCGAGATGGCCAGCAAGGGTGCCAGATGGTCCAGGATGCGGTCGGCTGCTGACTTCGAGACCCCGAACAAGGGCGCCACCTGCCGCAATGTGAGGTTCGTGCGCCAGTAGGTGGCCACCAGCAACACCCGGTCCTCGAGCGGCAGCCGCCAGGGCCGGCCCCGCTGGACATCACCACCCCGGCGTCGGACCAGCGCCACCAGCCTGGCGAACTGCACCTCGGTCAGGCCCGAGAACGGTTCGATCCACTTCGGATCATCTGCTGAGATCACCCCACCCATGCCCAGCCAACGCACCAACCACCCCACCGGTTACGGGACAACCTCTAGCACTCCAGTCAGAAATTGCTGCCTGAGCTGGTCCGTTTCATTGGTCCGGGAATGGTGGGGATGGATGAAGCCGGTTTGTGAGCCGCGGAGTTGGACTCGCTACTCGGACGGGTCGCGGACCGGTTCTCGAGAGTGGACTCACACGGAGCCCTGGCGAATGAGTTCGAAGCGACATCGGATCCGGCTGCGAGGCGGACTTCGGCTCGAACTCGGTTTGAACCTTTCGCGACACCGCCCCCGTGTACCTGGCGAACAGCACCCACAGGAACCGGACGGGGGATCCCAATGGCACGTCGGAACGCGAGTCCCGAGGACTTCCAGCTCGTCGGCATGGACTCGGACCCGACACCCGGCGACCCTGACCTGATCCAGGGAGTGATGCAGCGGTACCGGGACATCGGGGACGCAGCGGAGAAGGCGTTGAACGTCCTGAAGAAGGACGGCACCATCTCGCAGGGCCGTGGTTCGGCGATGGACCAGCTGAAGAAGAAGATCGGCGACGATCTCCCCGACAAGCTGACCAAGACCATGACCTCCTACCACGACGCGGCCCAGGCATACAGCGACTACATGCCGCGGCTGCGCGAGGCCCAGGACACCTTCGACCGGGCGGTGGACCAGGCGCGAGCCGCCGCACCACGGGCGAACCAGACGCCCAGGGACCTCGGCGCCAACCCTACGGACGAGGAGAAGTCCGAAGCGCGCAAGACCCAGGACGCCATCGACGCCGGCCGGTCCGAGCTGAGCGCGGCCAAGGGCCTGGCCGAACAGGCCAAGTCCATGCGGGAGAGCGCGCAGCGCCAGTGCGCCGACGTACTGGACCGAGCCGCGAAGGAGGCGATTCCGGAGCGAAACGTCTTCCAGAAGATCGCCGACTTCTTCAAGGACTTCCCGTTCGTCCAGATCCTGCTGGCCGTCCTGGTCGCCGCCGTGGCGGTGTTCTTCCCGGTGGTCGGCGCGCTGCTCGCCGGAGCACTGTTCCTCTTCAATCAAGTCGTGGCCAGTCAGACCGGCGGGATCAAGGCCGGTGACTTCGTCGTCGGTCTGCTCGGGCTCGTCCCTGGCGGCTCCCTGCTGAAGCTCGGCGGCAGGGCGGTCGAGGCGATCGCCCCGGCCGCCGTGGCCGCGGTGAAGAACTCCGGCTTCATCGCCAAGAGCACCGCCTCGCTCACCAAGATCGGGGAGTCCTTCACCAACAGCAAGATCGTGAGCGGTGTCCTCGCCAACCCCGCCGGCAGGGTGGGTGCGGAGATCACCGGCAGCTTCGTGCAGAACTCGGTGCTGGAAGTGGGCGCCAAGGCGGCCAACCACGACAAGATCACGGCCGCTGGTGTGTTCGCGGGGGCCGCGGCCGGGGCTGTGGCCGGGGCCGCCTTCAAGGGCGGCCTCGACAAGATTGGGAAGGCCCGAGGGAAC